>JAPLCX010000083.1 GCA_026392035.1 Candidatus Auribacterota bacterium
TATGGCCCCTATTATCTTTGGACCAGAAAAGTTCGCGGAACAACCGTTACGCGTGCGCTGGACGCCCAGACGGCCAACGTCGTTCGTGATGCCATTCGTCGCTATCGCGAATTGGCGCGAAAGCTGGATCAGACGCGCGTCTTGTCTGAACGCATCATACTATTTTTCGGCTCAGGGGTTCCGAAACGAAAGAGCGGGTCATAAAACCGCTGACTGTTACGTGCGGATGGGATGATCGAGGCAGGAATAATCCTGCGCGCGGATAGACGGCTTGCCCTTTTCTTGCTATACATTGACACAGTGATGGTTATGGCGGGTTATCATGGGCTAAGTAAGCGCCATTCAGGTCTGGCCCTGAATATTAACGCATGATTCCTCGGACTGTGTTGCACAGCATTGATCATGGTTGTTGATCAAGGGTGATGTCGGCATCGTCACCTGTGATCTTAATCTGGGCGCTCTTTTTTCAGGTATGACTAGCTTTACACTCTTCTGCTTTAGTTGGATATCAACGTTAGGCTTATCGATCTTGCCACTGCTCTGACCGGTACCGATAGTGTGCAGTGTGATCACCCCGAGCAAGACAAGTGCGCACACGAAGGAAAGAATCTGTAGCACAGCAAGCCACTTCAGGATGCCCGTGTATACATCATAATTATGGTGCTGATTTACATGAGCGACTACGCTCCCGAGATACAGCAGGCCAAATCCTACACTAGCTATCAGAAACCCACTAGCCCAATACCAAGAGACATTTACTGTGCACTGCGACTGCAGTGCCATACCAACAACAAAAGCAACACCGGCCGAGCCTAACGTCAGAAACTGCTTGGCAATTTCAACGCTGTATGCACAGGAATCTCGATGATGTTGTCCATCTTTTATTGATTTTGGAGAAACGTCAGTCATCTATCACTTCCTCTAACCACAGAGAGGCCAAACCATGCAAAACTTGCTACTATGCGCCTGCTGCATATCTTCTATCTCAATGGCCTTGCTACCACGGGCTCTTGCATATCTGGCTGCCTCTTTAACTAGCAAATCTACAGAAGCAAATGCATCCGATTGAGTCCTTCGTTCAGAAGTCCTTTTAACCAATTCAGACTGTTTGCTCTTTTTGCGGTACCTCTCTAAGTAGACGGTCAAGAGAAACGGAACATCGCTCTCCATATCTAATCCTTCGTTTCTAGCATTTTCTTTCACCCTTTCCCACATAAGTTGCACGAACTCCTTGGTGCTCAGCCAATCATATTCAGGCATTGTACACCTCCTCTAGTTGTACTAACTCTGGTATATAGATTCTTCATGACAATTCTTATAATTTTAACATCTCATTGCTAATCTATCAATTAGCAATGAGATAAAAACCATCATGCCATATCATGGTGATTATAAGATCGCTTGTTCTGATCCACGAGGGATGATCCTCTTCTCAGATAGATAATGTCATCGGGGTCGCACCACGATATCTCTTTGCAGTGGAGAATGATACGGATATTTAGGGCTTGGAAAAAGGTATTAGGAGCGATTATGGGGCCTATTATCTGCCTTTAAGATTTGAAATAACGTTGGATCGTTCTCTTTAGTTTCGGAAGATCGCGCTGGATTGCCTCCCACGTCAAATCGATATCGATATCGAAGTAATCGTGTACCAGAATATTTCGCATGCCTATAATGTCCGACCAAGGAACCTCCGACATACGGTCACGCACATCCTGCGGAAGTGCGCGTGCGGCTTCACCGATAATCTGCAAGTGGCGAACACACCAGCTTTGAATGAGCTCGTCATTTTTGAATGCTTCTGGCCCACGCTTCGCATATCGCTCGATGAAGCTGATCGCATCGAGAATATCTTTTAGCCTTTCTTGCGGCTCTCTCATAAGGCAACAGCCTCACTGATAACACGATCCCGGATACGTTGCTTCAGGCCGCGCGGAGTGACAACGTCTACCTTACGGTGGAGCAATGTCTGTAGATCAAATGAAAGCCCGCCCATGTCAAACAGGCTCCTGCCAGGCTCCATTTCAACAAGGAAATCGATATCGCTCTTCTCATCCGCATCTCGTCGAGCGACCGAGCCGAAAACCTTGATCGTTCGCGCTCCATGCCGGGCGGCTATCCGAAGGATCTCCTCGCGCTTTTCTTTCAATATCTTTTCCGTTTTCATAAGTGAAATACCGCTGCTCATTTTATCATTAACTCACTCTATTATAATATTAGCTTAGTCTATCACATGGCACATATCCAGGCCACCACAACCAATGACCCAGAGTAATGCGTCAGTTATGGGGTGCTTCTACCCCCCACCCCGACCCTCCCCCTCAAAGGGGGAGGGGAATAGTGAAAAAAAGATTCGGGGTCTTCTACTATGCATTGAGAATCGCGGTCCTGCTTAACGGAGGATATTTGTACCAAGATTTCATCATGGATATTGTTGAGTTATGAAGGACTATCGGCCACATGCGTGACTTGTTAAACGAGTTTGACCAGATTGTCAGGATGCTCCACGAGAACCGGATCCGCTATGCCGTCGTGGGCGGGCTGGCGGTTGCGGTGTACGGGGGCATCCGGGAAAAATCAGGCCTCATCTATTGACAAGTCTTGACCTTGACACTGTACCATTCGCCTGCGTCATACGCCATATTGATTGCCGGATGATACTATGATATATTGGCATCGATAATGGGAGATGTGGTTATGACCCAAATATTGATAAGAGAAACAAATCTTGGCGGGAAATATGTTGCGCTTAAAGAGTATGGAGATCACAAAGTTATCGGCTCCGGCGCAACCCCTCAAGAAGCACATGCCCAAGCCGCCGGGAAGGGCTGCAAAAATCCCGTTATCACTTTTGTGCCTACAAAAGACATGGTGCAGATTTATTAATGGCTATACTCAAATTCCCCTTCCTGAGACTGCACAAATACGATCTGCCGAGACCGTGGCTGCCGATTGTTATAGAGAATCCTCACACCGATCCTCCCAAAATAATCAGAACATACGGCTTGATAGATACCGTCGAATAACGAGGCGCACTGGGGTCAGGCCTCTACGGGCTGTTGCCCAAAGGGCAGAAACTAAAAACTCGTCATTTCGAGGAGTCCCGTTTAGCAGGACGCCGCGGCAATCTCACTCTAAATGGCATAAAAAGCGAGATTGCTTCTCCCACCCTCCGGGCGGGATCGCAATGACATGCTGATCGGGATTTGGGCAACAGCCCGTCTACTATACACTGAGAATCGCGGTCATGTTTAACGGAGGATTTTATACCAAGATTTCATCATGAACCTGATTAAGACATGAGGAACTATCGGCCACATGCGTGACTTGTTAAACGAGTTTGACCAGATTGTCAGGATGCTCCACGAGAACCGGATCCGCTATGCCGTCGTGGGCGGGCTGGCGGTTGCGGTGTACGGGGGCATCCGGGCGACGAGGGATATGGACTTTCTGGTTCACCCGGATGACATGGCGGGACTGGCCAATGGGCTGGAGCAATTGGGGTATCATAAGGGGGAATTATGGAAACTCAAGGATTCCCCCCTGATACTCCACCGGTGGTGGAAAACCCGGGGAAGGGGGGAGGACCTATCAATAATAGATATCCTGGAATCCGGTTCTCGAAAATACACGGGCATGATCAGTCGTGCGTGTGTTGAGAAATGGCGGGCAGGCCTCACCGTGCGTGTCGCGCAACGGAAAGACCTTATCATGATGAAAACCGACCGCAAGTCACATGTGGATCAGGCGGACATCGAATTCCTCAAGGAGTCCGGAAGCGATGAGTAAAAGCAGGGCCTGGCGTGCCATAGAGAAGGTGGCCGGACTGAACGAGCTGGTCTACGCGCTGAACCGGTTCGGCGAAAATTCCGGTCTGAACAAGGGTGAGTACCGGTCTGTGAATGGGATTGGGATTGTGGGCAAGGTTATGGAGGGGAAGGGAGCATGGAAAAAGAGACTTTCCGCCCGCAGCCTTAAAAAGAAGTAGAAACATTGTAGACGCTTTACGTATCATGTTGTGAATGAGTAAATTACGGCTTAAATATTCTCAGGCCAGGGAATTAGAAAGATCGGGTTTATTCAGGGATGGGGATAATTAAGTCATAACAAACTTGCCGGCAAGGTATTATCTAAAACGTCTGTGCGCCGTAATGGGTTCTTAAAGAAGAGTGGAGCGGGTGAAGGGAATCCTAGAGATTCAGCGACTTAAAGGAGCGAAGCGACATTAAGTCGCATGAAGCTCTTGGGGCCTGAGGCGTAGGCCGAAGGCTCTTGAACCCTCATAGCGCAGCCTTAAGGGTGCGCTACACCTGGATTCAGCAACTTGTGGAACAAAGTGAACGCACATTGCATGAAGTCCTTGGATCCCGAGGCGAAGCCGCCGAGGGAGAGAGATACATAAGTTATCCAGGAGAAAAGAGTGGAGCGGGTGAAGGGAATCGAACCCTCGTGGCCAGCTTGGGAAGCTGGAGCTCTTCCATTGAGCTACACCCGCTTGAACTACAGTGACTCGTCGCGCGTCACTCGTATCTCGGAACAAGAAAGAGGAAAAACCATTTACTGAACGAATAATACCACATCCACACGATCGCCCGCAATCGCGCTCACTCGAAATGCGAGAGGGGCATGAACTCGCGGTAGCGCTCGCCTATCGCTTTCTCCGTGAGCGTCTTCATCCTGTCGAGGCTGAAATCCTCGACGTTGAACGAGGCCATCACGCTCCCGTAGATCACCGCCTGGCGCATGGTATTCCATTCAGTGTTCCCCGCCCGCGACAGGTGCCCCATGAATCCGCCGGCGAATGTATCGCCTGCCCCCGTGGGATCAATGATGTTTTCCATCGGGTACGCGGGCGCCGCGAAGATGTGGCCGTCGCCGAACAGCAGCGCGCCATGCTCGCCCTTCTTGATGACCACCCACTCCGGACCCCACTCCCTGATCATCCTTCCCGCACGCACGAGGTTCGGCTGGCGCGTGAGCTGCCTCGCCTCCGCCTCATTGAGCACGGCCACATCCACCATGCCCAGGAGCTTGAGGAGGGTATCCCGCTTCCCGTCGATCCAGAAATTCATGGTATCGCACGCCACGAGCCTAGGCCGCTCGATCTGCCCGAGCACTTCCATCTGGAGATCGGGATCGATGTTGGCGAGAAAAACGCACTCGCTCTTCTTGTATTCCTCGGGGATCTCGGGCTTGAAATTTTGGAACACGTTGAGGCATGTCGAGTGGGTTATCGCGGTGTTCATGTCATATCCGTAGGCTCCCACCCAGTGGAATGTCTCGCCGTCCAGCACCCGTAACCCCCGCGTATCTATCCCGCGGGATTTGAGGAGCTCGATGTGCTCACGGGGGAAATCCTTGCCCACCACCGCGACCATATTGACCCGGTCAAAAAAGCTCGCCGAGAAAGAGAAGAACGTCGCTGAACCGCCGAGCGTGCGCTCCCGCTTGCCGAACGGGGTTTCCACCGTATCGAGGGCCACGGAACCGACCACGAGAATGCTCACTCAACCTCCTCAGTTTGGGATTTGGGACCCGCCTGAGGCGGGTAAATTTGGGACTTGCCCGCCGAATGGCGGGTTTGGGATTTTTTAAAATATTCCTCGACCAGCTTTATCGAGCAGTAGTCACCGCACATGGTGCAGACATCCGAGCTGCGCGAAGGGCTCGCTGCACGTATCGATTCGGCCCTGCGCGTGTCCAGGGCGAGCGCAATCATCCCCTCCCAGTCCCTCTGCTTGCGTTTTTTTGCCATGGCCAGGTCCCAGCCGGCCGCCCCGCGGATGCCCTTGGCGATGTCCGCCGCGTGCGCCGCGATTCTCGTCGTGATGACTCCCTCCCTCACATCCGCGGGCCCCGGCAGGCCAAGGTGCTCCGTGGAGGTTACGTAGCAGAGGTAATCCGCGCCGGCACTCGCCGCGATCGCTCCGCCGATGGCCGAGGTGATGTGATCATACCCGGGGGCCACATCGGTCACCAGCGGCCCGAGGACGTAGAACGGCGCGCCATGACAGACCTCTTTCTCGAGCTTGACATTTTCCTCGATCTTCCCGATCGGCACGTGCCCCGGTCCCTCAATCATCACCTGCACGCCCTCCCTCAGCGCGTACGTTTGGAGCTCCCCCAGCGTGATCAATTCCTGAAACTGCGCCCGGTCGTTGGCGTCCGCGAGGCAGCCGGGCCTCATCCCGTCGCCGAGGCTCAGCGTCATGTCATGCTGCGCGGCGAGCTCGACCAGGCGGCTGAAATCGCTGTAGAGCGGGTTCTCTTTCCCATTGGCGATCATCCATGTCACAAGAAACGCTCCCCCGCGGCTCACCACGTCCAGGATGCGCCCCTCTCGCTTGAGCCGCTCGAGGGCCGAAAGGGTCACGCCGCAGTGGACAGTGATGAAATCCACTCCATCCACCCCATGCTCCTCGATGGCGGCGAACATCTCGTCAGCGGTCATGCTCCCGATGCCGCCCCCGGCCCTGGCGCGACGTACCGCCGCCTGATATATGGGGACCGTCCCGAGCGGAACGGTGCACGCGGCGAGCAGTTTCCTCCGTATCCCGGGCAGGTCGCCCCCCGTGGAGAGATCCATCACCGTATCGGCGAGCGCGTCGAGGGCCGCGTCGAGCTTCTCGCGTTCACGCGCCTCGTCCGCAACATCCATCGAGGTGCCGATGTTCGCGTTGACCTTCGTCCTCAACCCCTTCCCGATTCCGCACTGTCGGGCGATCCGATGGCGTCGGTTGTGGGGTATTACCACCGTGCCCCCGGCGACGGATTCCATGAGGGCCTCTGGAGGCACACCCTCGATCTCGGCCACCGCCCGCACCTCCTCGGTCAGATTGCCGCGCTTCGCCTCGACAACCTGCAGGATTTTTTTGTTCTTCATATATCAATTTTCACCACGGACCTGCCTGCCGGCGGGCAGGGACACGGAGTGCACGGAGAAGTAGAATTTAAGATGTTTTTATCTCCGCGTCATTCGTATCTCCGTGGTGCATATTATTTCTCTCTAAATGCTCTTATTTCTTCCAGGAGGGCGCGGGCGACCGCAGCGGGATCAGGGGCGGATAGTATTGCCGAAGCCACCGCGATTCCCGTCGCGCCCGCACCCAGGACGTCGCTTACCCGTGGGCGCGTGATGCCCCCGACGGCGATCACCGGGAGCTTTACCCTCCGGGTTATCTCGGCGAGCCTCGCCACTCCGACAACGCGCGCATCCGGCTTCGTGCGCGTTTGATATATCGCGCCGACACCAAGATAATCGGCCCCCTCGGCCTCAGCCCTCTCTGCCTCTTCCACCAGCCGCGTGCTGCAACCGATGATCTTATCTTTCCCGAGGGTGCGCCGCGCCGCGACGACGGCCATATCGCCCTGGCCGAGGTGAACCCCATCGGCGCCGAGACGTGATGCGATATCCGCGCGATCATTCACAATGAGCCGAGCGCCAGCCTCTCGGCAGAGGGGGAGCATGCTGCTGACCGCGCGAGCGATTTCACCGTCTCCCGAGCACTTGTCCCTGTACTGGAACCACCTCACACCGGCATTGATGAGGGAATAGACTAGATCCTCTAGTCCCTTTTTAATGTATATTCCCCTATCGATAATCACACATAGATTAAAGGAAGGCACTACTATCATATCTCGATTTTTTACGCGACACCGTTGAAGCTTTTTCACTCGCCTGTAGGGGCTTGATTTATCAAGCCCGTCACCCATATATAATGCGGGTTCGATAAATCGAACCCCTACAATGAGAGACATATAATTCTGAAACAATAATCCCTAATCTATTTCTTGGTTTTGATCACAATACCTATATCTTTAATTTCCTCTATGATACCTGTGGTGGACCGCCCTTTCACGAGAGGGATAATCGCCACGCGCCCTCCTGACGCTTCAACTATTTCTTTCCCCACGACTTCCTCCGCCCGATAGTCCCCCCCCTTTACAAGAATATCCGGCCTGAGTTCCGCGATGAGCTCTGCGGGGGTATCCTCGCCGAAAACCGTCACGTAGTCAACCATCTCAAGCGCCGCGAGCACCTCCGCCCGCTCACGCTCCCCGACAAGGGGGCGGCCTGCGCCCTTCAGCCGCCGCACCGACCTGTCGCTGTTCATGCCGATCACCAGGATGTCACCCAGCGCTCTCGCCTCACTGAGATAGCGCACGTGCCCCACGTGGAGAATGTCAAAACAGCCGTTGGTGAACACAACGCGCCTCCCCGCACGCTGGAGTTTCCGCACGATGGCGCGGAGCTTCGTCCTACTCGCTATTTTATCCTTCATGGGTTTATTACTCGGACACATGAACGCGCCTAGATAGCTGGAACACGATGATGCGGGTAACAGCGTGGCCACTCGTAGATTACAATCCCCGATGTCCCCCCTGTATCGTAGCGCACCCTTAAGGGTGCGCTACAGACTTAAACGATGTGAGAGCCCGCGCCTATCGATTCATGATCCGGGGCACCACCGGACATTTCTGCTTTTAGAAGAGCGCCTTCTCGATCAGGGAGCAGAGTATATGACCGATCGCCCCATGCACCTCCTGGATGCGGGGAGAGACGTCTGAGGGGACCATGACACAGAGATCGGCGGCCCGCGCGAGCCTTCCGCCGCCCTTGCCGCTCAAGGCGATCACCTTCATTTTCAATCGCCTGGCCTGCTCGACAGCCTTGAGGATGTTGGGAGAGTTGCCGCTCGTGGATATCGCGAGCAAGACGTCCCCCTCCCTGCCGTGGGCCAGCACCTGGCGCGCGAATATTTCCTCGTACCCGTAGTCGTTCCCGATGGCGGTGAGCACCGAGGTGTCAGTGGTCAGGGCGATGCAGCTCAGGGGCTCCCGCTCCTTGAGGAACCGCCCCACCAGCTCACCCGCCAGATGCTGTGCGTCAGCGGCGCTGCCTCCATTCCCGCAGATGAGCAGCGTGCCGTTCTGACGGTACGATTCGATTACGAGTTCGGCCATCCGGCAGATGGTATCAGCCGATTCCCGCGCCACCCTCGACGCGAGAGAAGCCGACTCCTCGAGCTGTGCCGCTATGTCCTTTTTCATCTCAGATGAAGAACATGCGCGCTTCGTCATAGAGCTCCCTTGGCACCGTCCTCAGCTTTGCAACCGCGTCAGCGAGGGGGACGGACACCACCTCGTTACCCCTCAGGCTCACCATCCTGCCGAACGCGCCCTGCATGATCAACCCGACGGCGTGAACCCCGAAGCGGAGGCCGATGAATCGGTCGAGGGCGGTCGGGCTGCCTCCGCGCTGGAGGTGCCCCAGGACCACGCAGCGGGTCTCGTACCCCGTGCGCTTCTCTATCTCCCATGCCAACCGCTCACCGATGCCGCCGAGCCTGACATGGCCAAAGGCGTCCCGTTCCTCGGTCTGCAGCGCCACGCTACCCCCGAGCTCAGCCCCCTCCGCGACGGCCACAATGCTGAAATCGGCGTAGTGCTCGTGCCGCTCCCTGAGCACGCGGCAGAGATCATCCAGATCGGCCTTGACCTCGGGGATGAGGATGTAGCTGGCGGCGCCCGCCAGGCCTGCCCAGATGGTGATCCACCCCGCGTGCCGCCCCATAATCTCAACAACCATCACGCGCTCGTGTGATTCCGCGGTTGTCTTCAAGCGGTCGCACGCCTCCATGGCGGTGTTGACGGCGGTGTCAAAACCGAATGTCCTGTCCGTCCCCGACAGGTCGTTGTCGATTGTCTTGGGCACGCCCACCGCGGGAAGGCCTGCCTCAGACAACCTCTTGGCGGCCCCGAGCGTGTCATCGCCGCCAACCGCCACGAGGGCGTGAAGCCCCATCTTCTTGAAGTTGTCCATTACCAGGCGAATCTGATCATCGCTCTCGCATGGATTGGTGCGTGATGTACGGAGGATTGTCCCGCCCTGGCACACAATGCCGAGGATGTCCTTCATCGAAAGCTCAACCCGGTCACACTCCAGCATGCCTCGCCAGCCGTGCCGTATCCCCAGAACCCTGTACCCCTCAACCGTGGCTCTGCGCACCACCCCCGCGATCACCGCATTCAATCCGGGGCAGTCGCCGCCCCCCGTCAGAATCCCTATTGTCTTCATGCCAACTCCCCCTACTGGATAATGACAGATGACAAAGCGCAAAGAACAAATATTATTTGATCCGTTGTTCTGTCGCTCGTCAGAGCTGCTCATCCGCTGATTCGGCTGCCTCTTCGCCGCTGCCCACGATCTTCCCTATGCTCACGCCCACATAGCTCACATTGATGCCCAGGGAGTCCTGAACCTTCGTCTTGACGGCATTCTGCATCTCCTCGCTCAGCCTGGGGATGTTCGTTCCCGCCCACACATCGAGGCGGATGTCGATGCCGATCCCCTCCGGCCCAGCGTGGATCCTCGGCACCAGACTCTTTATCCCATGGAACTCGCTCCCGCTGCGCTTGATAAAGTCCTCAACCGCATCCATCGAAATGGCCACCTCGCCTCCGGGGTTGTCAAAAGCGATGCACTGCTCCCGCCTGAGCTCCCTCATCTTCAGCATAATCATACCGGCACCGATCGCAAGGAGCGCCAGGCCCAATCGCCAGTTCCAGGGGCTAGAGCTGAAAAGCCGCACCGTGGCCACGAGATCAAAGGGCATCGCGACGATACCCTTCTCAGCGAGGAACGCCCAGATAAAAATGACGCCGAGGAAGAGTGAACCCGCGATAAATATCACCACAATGACCGGCCGTATCAGTTTCATTTCGCCTTCTCCCGTTGTATAGTATCACACACCAGAACGCCCGCGTGCCTGCCGCCGCGGTGCGCACGGAGTGCCCACGCGGCGAGACCACCTACGCCCTCTTCTTCTTCTGCACCTCAACAAGTTCGTCGACAAAATCCGTGTAATATTTGCCTCTGCGGAACCGTGGGTCGCTCAGGATGAGCCGGTGCAGGGGGATCGTTGTCTTCACTCCTTCAATGATATACTCGTCGAGCGCCCGCCGCATCCGGTTGATCGCGCTCTCCCTGCTGTGCCCGACGCAGATGACCTTGCCCACCATCGAATCGTAGTATGAGGGGATCTCATAGCCGGCATACACATGGGAATCCACGCGAACCCCCGGTCCCCCGGGGGCACTGTAGGCTGTTACCCTCCCGGCACAGGGAGCAAAGTCTCTCTCCCAATCCTCAGCGTTGACGCGGCACTCAATCGCGTGGCCGAAAAGAACCACGCCACTCTGCTGGAGCTTGAGCGCCTCGCCCTGGGCGATTCGCACCTGCTCCTTCACAATGTCAACCTGCGTGACAATCTCCGTCACGGGGTGCTCCACCTGAATGCGCGTATTCATCTCAAGAAAATAGAAATAGTCATCCCTGTCGAGCAGGAATTCAACCGTCCCCGCGCTCACGTACCCGATCGCCTCCGCCACGCGCACCGCCGCGCGCCCCATCTTCGCGCGCAGCCTGGGGGAGAGCCTGGGCGATGGCGATTCCTCGATGAGCTTCTGGTACCGCCGCTGAATGCTGCAATCCCTCTCATTGAGGTGAATCACGTTCCCGTGCGTATCCGCGAGAATCTGCACCTCTACATGCCGGGTACGATCGAGCCGCTTCTCGATGTAGACGGCGGGATTCCCGAAGCCGGCCTCCGATTCCGCCTGGGCAGTGAGGAACGCATTGGCGAGGCTCACGTCGTTATGAGCCATCCGCATCCCCCGGCCGCCGCCGCCGGCGACCGCCTTGATCATTACCGGATAGCCGATCCGCCTGGCCACGGCGAGCGCATTGTCGCGATCGCTCACCACACCCTCGCTGCCCGGCAGTATGGAGATGCCCGCTTTTTTCACCGTCTTGAGGGCTTCCACCTTATCGCCCATCAGCCGCATATTCTCAGGCCTCGGCCCGATGAACCTGATGCCGCAGCTCTCGCATATTTCGGCGAAATGCGCGTTCTCCGCCAGGAAGCCGTAACCCGGATGGATGGCTTCGACATCCGCGATCTCCGCGGCGCTGATGATCGCGGCGATATTCAGATAACTCTTCGCGCTCTGCGCCGGGCCGATGCATATCGCCTCATCGGCCTGCCGGACATGCATGGAATTCACATCCGCTTCTGAGTACACCGCCACCGTGCGGATCCCGAGTTCCTTGCACGCCCGGATGATCCGAAGGGCAATCTCGCCACGGTTTGCGATCAAAATCTTTTCGAACATACCCTCACCTCAGCGCGGCGCTCGCAGATTACTTCGAGCGCGCAATCGCGCTCATCCCACGCTGATCCTGAAGAGCTTTTTCCCAAACTCGACCGCCTCTCCGTTTTCCACGAACGCCTCGAGGATTTTACCCTTCCTCTCTGACTTGATCTCGTTCATGACCTTCATCGCCTCGATGATACAGACAACCGTCTCTCCGTCAACTTCCTGGCCGACCTCCACAAAGGGGCGGGAGTCAAGGGAGGGCGCAGAATAAAAAGTCCCGACCATCGGTGAGACGATGAACGCGCCCTCCGGTTCCTTGGTCCCCACGGTCGGAGGGGGGGGAGACGACACCCCCGGTGCGATCGGCAATGCAACCTGCGTGATCGCCGGGCCCTTTTCGAACTGCGGCCCCTTCCTGATAGAGAGCTTGAAACCCTCCCGCTCGATCACAAACTCGGTAATCTCATTCTCGTTCATGAGCGTGACAATATCCTTGATCTCTTTTATGTTCATAGCACACTTTCCTCTATCCCTTTCGCCGAGGACGTCAACACCCTGCAACCGCCTGCTTCAACCAGCACCATATCCTCGATCCTCACGCCTCCCCACCCGGGCATGTAGATTCCCGGCTCCACGGTGCACACCATGCCCGCCTCCAGCGTTTCCAGGCTCTTGCGGTTGAGCCGGGGGGCCTCATGCACCTCGAGGCCAAGGCCGTGCCCGAGACCATGCCCGAAATGGCGCTCGAATCCCCTCGAAGCGATGTGCTCGCGGGCGCAGGCGTCAACGGACGAGGCTGCTGCCCCTGGTCTAATTTCTTTCAGCGCAAGTTGTTGCGCTTCCAGCACTATCCCGTAGATCTCACGGTACCGTTTCGTTAATTTACCCAATTGAAATGTGCGAGTCAAGTCGGAATTATACCCGCCCACCTCGAGGCCGAAATCGATCAGGAGCGGCTTCCCCCGGCTCAGCCTGTACCTGCTGCATCTGTAATGCGGCATGGCGGCTCTCGAACCGGACGCGACAATAGGACGGAATGCCAGCGCGTCAGCGCCAGCTGTTCGGGCGTTGTATTCCAGGCGCGTCTCCACCTCTCGCTCCGTCATGCCTGCCCTGATCTCCCCGAGACAGCAGGAGAGAACATTGTCTGTCATGCGCGCCAGCCGGAGGATCAGTGCGATCTCCTCTTTGTCCTTGAGCATCCTCAGGCGCTCCACCATCGCCCCTGCGGGATAGAGCCGGCAGGCCCCTGAGAGCGCGCGTTTCATCTCACGGTAACTCCCGTAGGAGAGCGAGGCCGGTTCAAATCCAAGCTGCGTGAGATTAAGACTGCGCACCCGCGCGGCGAGCTGTGGGAACAGTTCACCGGCGCCCACCGTCGCCACGTCAAATCCCCGAATCTCTCCGCGGGCCTGAAGCTGGTAGCGGAAATCCGTAAAGAAGAGGCAGCCCGCTGAGGAGACGAGGCAGCTCGCCGAGCTCCCGGTAAAACCGGTGAGGTAGCGGATATTCGGGATGCTCGTGACGAAGAGGCTCTCCAGGCCGTGCGATTCCAGAAGCGCGACGAGGCTTTTGAGACGCCTATTGTGTGCCATGCGCACGATCTCTCAGGAGGGCCGCGGCGGCTCTAAATCCGAGGTAGTAGCTCAGCGCCCCGAATCCGGACACCTGCCCGACCGCCACAGGCGCGATGAGCGAGGTGTGGCGGAATTCCTCCCGCGCGTAGATGTTCGAGAGGTGCACCTCAACCGTGGGGATTTTTACGGAGAGAATGGCGTCCCTGATCGCGACGCTCGTGTGGGTGTAGGCCGCGGGGTTGATGAGAATCGCATCGCACGCGCCCATCGCCCTGCCGATTCTGTCCACGATTTCACCCTCGTGGTTAGACTGGAAGATTTCAACGCCAATCCCCTCCTCGGCGGCGATCTTCTCCAGCGTCGCATCGATCTCCTCAAGGCGCGCATCTCCGTACACGTCCTTTTCCCTCACGCCGAGGAGCTGGAGATTGGGCCCATGGATAACCAGAATTTTCATATCGTTCTCCCGCGTTTCGCTTCGGTAATGTCAAAAGATATTGTAAAGCAACCACAGATTTCTCTGATTATTTATGCCTTTTCTGAGTAAATCAGTGGTGATTCATCTGTGGTAACATCCGTATAATTAAGCCGCTGTATAGAAATTCTTTCCTTTCTCCATTTATGCTCGATCTCAGCCACCCGCTCCCTGACCATCGCGTCCAGCCTCTCGTACTCGGCGGGGCTGTGGCGGCGGATTCTCTTCGGTTTCTCACGCGCGACATGGATCAATCCCAACCCGCGGCGGTATTCACCCAGGGACTCCGCCGGTCTCCCTGTCGTTTCGAGCCAGTAGGCCAGCAGGAGGTGATAGTCAACATCGTGCGGACTGCACGCGATGGCCTTCCGGAGCTCATCCATCGCTGCGGCGGCTTTTCCCTTGTCAGAGCCGCCGCCCGCATGGCGCCAGTAGCAGGCCGCGAGACGGAAATGGTAGGCGGGGATGCCCTCCCCGCGCACCGCAGCCTGCCGATATGCGGCCAGGGCGCCCCCGACATTCCCTGCCCTTTCCAGTATTTCCGCGAGGGAGTTCCAGTAGACCGGGTTATCACCCTCGAGTGAAAGCGCCTTGAGAACCTCTTCGCCGGCCCGGTCCCGCATCCCCCGTGTTTCCAGTTCTTGAGACCTCAGGCGGTGCCACTCAGCCCCGGCACGCGGCCCGATCCAAAAAATCGCGGCCCCGAGGACGAGAAACCCCAGGAGCACACCGGACAACGCGGGCAGCCGGCGCGCGCGCGAGTGCGCCGTGGAAGCGCCGATTCCGAGCCCCGCGAGGGCCCAGAGCGTGAGACTCGTTTCCGGCACGCTCAGGTTCACGTCTATCGCGCCGTGCACCAGGAAGGCGCAGATGGAGATTGTCACTGCAAACGGGATAGCCTTTTCTGCCCGCGCCTGGTCGCATGAACAATTACTCTGGGATTTGGGATGCGCTTGTCCCGAGCGAAGCCGAGGGAAGATTTGGGATTTAATAAGTGCCCGGATGCAGGAAACCCAGAGGCATATGAACGCGGCGAGGCCGATGGCGCCCATTTCTGAGGCGAGCCCCAGGTAGATATTATGGGGTAACCTCCCCTCCTCGGACCCCGGCGCCCTGAAACGCGCGTACGCGCCCGCAAAGCCTCCCGGCCCAAGTCCGCGCACCGGATTCTCCCGCCACATCCCCAGTGCGGCCCGCCAATAGTCAACGCGCGCCCCGGCGCTGTCTTTCATACCGGCTGGAACCATGTCCGCGAGCACCGCGACCACCACCAGGGCGAGCACCACGAGTCCTATGGCAGACGCGATCTTGTACCTCCCCCGCAACAGGAGCGGGGTGAAAAGGACGGAAAATAGTAACGCGAGCCATGCCCCTTCGGACGCGGTGAGCGAGAGCGCCCAGAGGGGAAGGATCACCAGCGGGAGGGCGCACAGGTTCAGCAAGAGCCGGCTCCCTTTTCTCTCGGCGATGGCGAGCCCCGACAGGACGGTGCTCGCGGCGGCAAAGAGGCACACCAGGAGGAGCGGCCTGGCGCTGAGATCGCTGAAGAATCCCCAGGCGACCGATGCGGCCAGGAGCGCGCCCAGGTACGTGCCGTAGCACGCGGCCAGTGAATCCGCCCGCGGCCAGAAAAATATCGAGGCGACGAACGGGATCGCGATGATGAGGTACCCCGCAAGTGCGTTCGGATAGAAAAAGGTTGAAAAAATGGCGTTCGAAGAAACTCTGCTCACGAATGCCGAACTTTGGTCGCCGGCCATCATTGCCCCGCTCAGGAGCGCGCGGGTCTCGCTCAAACCATAGAAGTATTGATGCAGACCGTACAGCGACACAAGGATAACGCCGGAAGCCACGCCGATAGAGAGGGCAATCCTTGCGGGGCGCGAGGAGCCGAGGTTCTCCGCGAGGAGGTACGCGGCGGTACAGGCGGCGGTCTGAAAAAAGAAATCCCTCGCGAGCCACTGCCGGCCCGAGCACATGGAGAGCAGGAGTACCACAAGGAAATAGAGCAGGACAAAGGCGCCGGTACGGGTCACACGCCATGGTATTCCGCCCCTGAGGGCAGAGCTATACAGGGAGAAGGCGAGGAGCATGGCGAGGATGAGGAGGATGGCCACGTTGCTCTCGGGGTAGGTCACTCCAGACCAGAGGACCCTCAGGACAAGGACTGCGCCAAGCGCGATGCCCAGTGCGATCGGCGCGGCTGATCCACTTTTTCCCGCTTCGCTGCTCACCTCTTACCCCTGCCGAAGTATTCCAGTATCGCGATTACTGAAACGATGAGAATCGTCTGGGCGAACACAATCATTCCCCCTCCCCACCCCACCCGGGGGAGAAGCAGGGCCGATAACCCCGTGGCGAGCGTCACGAGATAAATGAAACAGACCGCCCCCCGCTGCGACATTCCCAGCGTGACGAGCCGATGCGAGAAGTGGCGCCTGTCCGCTGTGAATATGCTCTCGCCGCGCGAGATCCTGATCGCGACCACCGAGAGGGTATCGTACAGCGGCACCGCGAGGATCACCAGCGGCATGAGCACGGCGAGCGGCCCGCCCTCCGCGGGACTGTAATAGGTCTGTATGACGGTCATGACCGCGATGAAGTAGCCGATGAACATGCTCCCGGCATCACCCATGAAGATTGTCGCCGGGTGAAAGTTATAGCGGAGGAACCCAAGGAGGCTCCCCGCGAAAACCAGGAGCATGACGGAGATGAAATACTGGCCCCTGGATGTCGAGATCCCCAGGAATACCGCAGACGCGACGAGCGCCACGCCCGCGCAGAGGCCGTCCATGTTGTCGAGGAGATTGAACGCGTTGGTGATCACCACGATCCATGCGATGGTGACTGCCGCGCTCAAATAGTAGTTCGGCATAAATAAGGTGACCCGTATGTCGAGGCAGACGAGGCTGATCGCCACGAGGAGCTGCCCGAGGAGCTTGACGCGCGGCTTTAGATCAGTCACGTCGTCCCAGATCCCGATACAGAAGATCGTGAAGCCGCCAATCAGGATAACCGCGAGTTTGGGAAAGACCGAACGTGCGCCGCTCAGGTACGCCGCGAGCGACGAGGGGATGAGCGAGGCGCGCGCAGCGCAGCGGGAGACCAGAAATACGAGCGCCGAGTTAACGAGGAGCGCAATGGCCACCGAGGTGAAAATGGCGGCACCGCCGAACAAAGGTATCGGGCGCTGGTGTGGCTTTCTCCCGCCGGGCAGATCCAGCATGCCCGCGCGTCCGGCGATCCTCCTGGCGATCGGCGTCAGGACGAGGCTGAGCGCCAGCGCGAGGACGAACACGTAGCAATAGACAACGATCCACATGGCGTGGATAAGTGTAAGCTCCGGGATAAAACTTGTAAACAAGGATTCGCACACGTGGATTCGCACACGCATTTCGTCGCTCGATAGAGGTGGTACACCCAATCCTACAAAGAGTCTACAGACGTCACCTTGAGGGAGGGAGTTGTATCACTGTTTGAGTCAAGGGGATACCCCCATCAGGATAATTGTATCTGAAAATAGCGTCTGTGGAATCCCCCTGTACGGAAGAGAATGCTCGGGAGCATCACGACGGCGACGAGCAGTAACAGCAGCAAAATGATGGCGATTCCTTTGCCCATCTCCCTACTATCCTTTCGCATTCTGCTTGAGGAAGAGGTACTCCGTGTTCGCCTCGCCCGTGCTGATATTGATCAGCTCCAGATTAAGTTTGTTGCGGCAGAATCGCAGCACGTCTTCGATCTTCGCATCCTCGTAAGGCCATCCCCCAAGCCAGTCTCTCAGATCCGTGAGATACGACATCCCCCGCATACTCTCGTAGTTTCTTATCCATCGCAGCGGATTCTTCCTGTGGAGGAGCTGCGGGAGGAAGGTGTGGCGCACGATGTAGCGCAACTCCATCAGCCTCTTCTGGAAAGCTTGAGCACTGTTGTATCGCTTTTTCACCTTCACCCAGTAATCGGACTTTGAGCTTCTCGTGTAGAGCGCCACATAGAACACTCCATGTTCCCTCATCAAACCCGCGGCATATTCAATGGCTTTCCACATCTGGCCGGTATGGTGCAGCACTCCCCACGCGTACACGATATCCGCAGGTTCAAGTGACGCAACAAATGCCTCATCGAGGATAGATCCACGTAACACGGTCCAGTGGGGCGGGCTCCCGCTCATCTGCCTGACCCTCTCGGTCGTCCTCACTGAATCGGGATCGCTGTCAAAACTCACAACTCTCTCCGCGCCTGCCTCGAGGGCCGCACGCGAGGAGAGCCCGCTTCCACATCCCACGTCTAAAAAGTATTTCCCCGCGAGATCCGGCAACTCTAGAAACTTGAGGATGTGCTCCCGTGAAATACGAATCCGCTCATCGCTCAGCGCGCGCCGTATGAACAGGTCCCAGTTTTTGCCGAATCTGAACGCGCGTCCGCTGTCATCCATGATTCACACCCCCTACCCTCTCCTTCACCACTTTAGTCACATAATTCAACTCTTCAACTTTCATGAGGAAACCGAGCACGCCGAAAATAAGGCAGCCTGAGACCACCGTGATGAGCACGCACACCGCGCCGCTCATCTCAGTCGGCTGTACCATCATCCGCCGGCACAGTCCGTATATCACGTGCATCCCCAACCCCATCACCACGGCGACCGCGACTACCTTAACAATACCGATCGCCACAGACCTTCCACTCATGGCGCCGATTTTCTTCCTCAGCGCCACGAAGAAGGCGGCCGTCATGATCATCTGCACGCATGAGGTGGACAGCGCGATCCCCGCAGCGGGTGGCCGAACCAGCCGTATAAACAGCACATTGAGCAGCACGTTCAAGAGCACTCCCGCCGATGCCACCTTCACGAGTATCGCCATTTCCTGAAACGCGAGAAATACCCTGATGATGATGATGCCCACGGTGTAAAAAAAGAGCTGCAATGAATAGCAGATGAGGAGTGCCGAGGTCAATTCCGTTGCGTCGCGCCCAAAGGCACCCCGTTGGAACACAAGCTGAATAATCGGTTTTGCCAGGACGATCAGCATCGCGGTCAGCGGTATGAAAATCAATCCTGATATCCGTATGCTCTTCGACAGCGAATCTTTCAGCTCCTCGATTCTTTTTTCCGCTACCTGACTCGAAAAAAATGGGTAGACCGCGGTGGCGAGGGAACCGGTGAAGATAATAATCGGGACCTGAATCAATTTCTCCGCATAGCCCAGCGCCGCGATGCTCCCGGGGGCGAGATATGAGGCCATCACACGGTCAACGAGAAGATTTACCTGCGCGGCGATAATCGCCCAGAAATACACGCACGAGAGGGAAAGCATTTCCTTCACCGCCGGATGACCCGCAGTGAGAGAGAGGGAGTGATGGAAGCCCTTCGCCCTCAGCATCGGGACGAGGAAAAGAAACTGGGCCACGAGGCCGGCGAGCAAACCATAGGGGAGCACGAGGACGCCCCATCGATTTACAAAAAGGACAATGCACAGGATCGCGCTCGCCGTAATCATCATATTTGAAAATGCGGGGGCAGTGAAATGCTCCTGCGCGTTGAGGATACCGGTCATGATGCCTATCATCCCGCTCAACACAACCGTAATACACAAGATCCGCAACATGTGCACGGCCATCGCGGCCGTATCCCTTGAGAGGCCGTGAAATCCGTATTGTATTATCCACGGTGCGCATAGTGCGAGGAAGAGTGCGGCGAATACCAGAAATATCACGAGGTAATTGATCGTGATCGAGGCAAGGAGGTTCGCTTCCATACGGTCTTTGAGCCTGTACCTGATAAAGAGAGGTATGAACACTGCACCGAAGGTGGTGAGGAGCACGTTATTGATCAGGGCGGGGAACGCAACCGCTGCGTAGAACGCGTCCATCGCCTTCGTGATGCCAAAGTAGTTTGCCACCATAATCTCTTTGACCAAGGAAAGGATATAGCCGAGACTGCTGGCGGTGATCAAAATGATCGAGGCCTTCGCGATTTTACGGTTTGTGCTCATGTCCATTGTTCGCGCCCCGACAGTTCGGTATAGAGGCGGGTAATATCGTTGAGGAGCCTCTGCTTCGCGTAGCGACCGCGCACGAACTTTTTCCCCGCCTCCCCCATGATCTCCGCGCGCGCCCGGTCTCCCAGGAGATCGAGCATCAGCGCCGCGATTTCCCGCGGATCGCGCGTTCGCGCGAGTAATCCGCTCACCCCATGCCGGACGACATCGCCCACCCCGCCGACATCAGTCGCGACGACCGCCCTGCCCGCGGCCGAGGCCTCGATGAGAGAAACGGGCGTCCCCTCGTTGAGAGAGGTGAGCGCAACCAGATCTGAATCCGCGTAGACCCGCTCAAGGTCGCTGTGCCACCCAAGGAAGAATATCCTATCCCCGAACCCTCGCCCGCGGGCAGTCTCCTCGAGTTCCCCCCTGAGCGGCCCGTCTCCCACCACCAGGAAAACGGCGTCCGGGCGCTCGTCGAGCACGCGGCGGGCCGCGCTGAGGAACAGATCGTGGTCCTTGATGGGGACCAGCCGCCCCACCGTGGATACGATTGGCGAGGTAGGGGGGATGGCAAGTTCCCGTCTCAGTTCGCCCCTCAGCGTCTGTGAGTGATCGAATCTCTCCAGATCAAAGCCGAGGGGGATAACCGCGTACTGCGATGCCCGGCCTATCCTGTACCGCCCCACGAGCTCTTCGCGCTGTGATTCGCTCAGGACGACAATCCTGTCAGTGTGTCGGGCGAGCCATCGCTCGAGGCGCAGATACAGGCGCGTGCGCGCGGGTGAGAAATAGCCGCTGAACACATGGCCGTGAAACGTGTGCACTGTTTTTACCCCCGGACAGAAAAGCCCCGCGATCCTCCCGATCGTTCCCGCCTTCGCCAGATGCGTGTGTATGATATCCGGCCTCTCCCTCCTCACAATGCCGATAATTTTAACGAGGCTCCTGATGTCGTCACACGGGTTGAGCTCGCGCTGGAGGGCGGGAATGACCACGGGCGTGACGCCCCGTTCCTCCGCGCGCGCGCGCATATCTCCCTCGCGCGGGCCCGGCCTGCCGCACACGAGCGTCGTCGTGAATTTATCCGCCGGCAGATCGGCGCTGAGCGCGATGGCGTGGATGGACGGCCCTCCGATATTCAGGCGCGTGATGAGCCTGAGTATCTTGAGGGGGCGGGAACTCACGGCAGCCCCCCGCGGTCAATAAACGCCCTGTGCCAGAGCTCCAGGACCAGCAGCGCCCAGAGTCGGGGCGCATGGTCCGTGATCCCTTTTTGATGTGCGTCGACAAGTTCCCTGACGCGCGCCGGATCAAAATATCCCCTCGAGAGAGAAGACGGGTCGAGGATGATCTCGCGGAGGTACTCCCTGAGCTCTCCCCTGAACCAGCCGCCGATCGGCACGCCGAACCCCATCTTCCCCCGGTGGAGGATACGCGGGGGCAGGAGATCAGAGAATGTCTCCTTGAGGATATACTTGCTCTTCCTCCCCCGGAGCTTCCATGCCGAGGGGAGGGACGCCGCGAACTCCACGACCCGGTGGTCAAGGAAGGGGGAGCGCGCCTCCAGTGACGTCGCCATCGTCGCGATATCCACTTTCACGAGAAGGTCGTCGGGCAGGTAGCTGTGGAGATCGACAAAGAGCAGCCTGGCAATCTCATCCTCGGAACGGCATGACCTGAACAGGCGCACAAGAAACCCCCCGGCATCATACCCATGGCTCAGCGCCCGCATCCCCGGCAGGTAGAGCTGCTCTTTCTCCTCGTCATCGAAAAAAACCATGTAGGTCAGGTAGCGGTCGGGCCCATCACAGATGAGCGAGGGCATAAAGCGCCTCACCTTGCCCAGGAATGAGCCGCGCCGTGAGGAGCGGAGGACACGCTTCCAGAACTGCGCCTGGCGCTTCAGGAAAGGGATTCTGTCAAGCCGGCCGGCGAGCGTGTAGGCGAGATATCGAGGATAGCCGGCGAAGAGCTCGTCGCCGGCGTCGCCGTTCAGCGCCACGGTCACGTGCCGCCGGCTCATCTCCGCGACGTAGTATGTGGGGAGGGCGGAAGAATCGGCGAACGGCTCGCCGTAATGCCATACAAGCTTGGGGAGGAGGTCAACGGCGCTCGGCTTGACGATAAATTCGTGGTGGTCCGTCGAATACCTCCGCGCGAGCGCCCTCGCGTAGGGGAGCTCGTTGTAGCTCTGGTCCTCAAAACCGATGGAGAAGGTTTTGACCGGTCGATCCAAAAGCCCGCTCATGAGGGACACCACGATGCTCGAATCGATCCCGCCGCTCAGAAATGCCCCCAGGGGGACGTCGCTGATCAACCTCAGACGCGTCGCCTCGGTCAGGAGATCGCGCAGCCGCTCCCGGGTCTCATCGTAGTCCATTGTCACGGTCCCGGGAGGATTGACCTCCCAGTAGCGCGTGATCGAGAGGCGCCCGTCTTTTAACAGCAGGTAATGGGCGGGGGATAACTTCTTCATCCCCTCAAATATTGACAGCGGCGAGGGGACATACTGATAGGTGAGGTAGAGATCCAGCGCGCGGAGATCAACGGCGCGCTCGAAACCGGGGAAGCGGAGGAGCGGGGCCGGGGTAGAGGCGAAAATGAAATCGCCGTTCGTGACGCTGTAGAAAAAGGGCTTCACCCCGAGGCGGTCCCGCGCGCAGAAAAGCTGCCGCTCCCGCTCGTCCCACAGCGCGAACGAGAACATCCCCCTCAGATGGCTCAGGCAGTCCGTCCCGTACTCCTCGTAGAGGTGCAGGATGACCTCGGTGTCGCATCGCGTGACAAACGTGTGTCCCCGCGCTTTCAGATCCCTGGTCAATTCCTGGAAGTTGTATATCTCGCCGTTGTAGACGAGCCAGAGCGAGCGGTCCTCGTTCGTCATCGGCTGGACGCCGGCCTCGACGTCGATAATGCTGAGGCGGCGGTGGCCGAGCCCCACGGGGCCGTTCAGATAGTACCCCTCACCGTCGGGTCCCCGGTGGGCCATCAGCCGGGTCATCGCTTCAAGTGCCTCTCTGTCAACAGGTCTTGAACGATCGGCGTATACAACTCCGCAGATACCACACATAAAAAACTCCGCTCAGGCAACACCGCCCATCATCGCCTTACAGCAGGCTAATTTCCCAAAAAACATATCCCCAGATTCCTAAAAATACGATACTGCAAGTGGTGTCTTCTGCAAAAGTATTTGAATGCGTTCTTCTTTAATGGAGGACAAAGAACATCATGAGATGACAGCATTCCATTAGGTTTGAGATAACCAAGTGCTGTCTCATATTCCCAGAGCATGTGATTAAATGTGTGGAGGCTATCATGATGAAAATGATCTATCTGGCTCAAACTCTCTAACAGATTAGGCAGCTCTACCTTGATGTCTCCAAGTAATAACCTCCACCTATCCATAACAATTTTTCTTACAAGAAAGTTCTGCGATGGCTTTCCTTCCTCACCGGGCAGGTCTATACTATACAACATGCCAAAGCCGTTTTCCCTCAACGCTTCGAGGATATGAGAACTGGAGGCGCCATACAGCACCCCTGTTTCAACAACTACTGATGGCTTCGCTGCCCTCACCAGTAGATACAGGGTATCGCAATCAAAATCAGAGCTCGTGCCAACGCCCCCTACGAGTTCTATGAGTCTAGATTTCTGAATGCCATACCATGACTTAAATTCCGAACTTAAATAATCTTTAAAAATAGAACCTATATCAATGTCATATTTTGCAGACAGAAAATCCAGCAGCATGCACCGTGCCCTATTGAGATCAATTAAAACCTTCCTTTTATTAATCAAAAAGTCGTTGAACTTTCTCATTATCAAGGATGGCTCATTGATTGCCCTTAGAATCTTATTCAACATGTTCATCTCAGCCGATGTATCTTAACATGCATATTTTGTCTCACCAGTAACCAAGGTTTTAAAAGATAGTTACATCACCGATTGCGCCGAGGCTCCCCCCACTCATCTTCTGGATAAGAGCGCATTGTATAAATTTATATATCTCGGAATAACATACTCGCTGGAATAGCACTTTCCGATCTTTTCCCTTGCTCGCCTTCCCAAAAGCCTTGCGCCCTGTTCATCATTCAATATTCCCAGGATAGCCTGCGCCAACTCCTCACTACTGCTTGGTCGCACCAGAATGCCATCAACGCCATCCTCAATCAGATCAGTATTGCCGCCTATCACTGTAGCAACACACGGGAGGCCGCAAGCCATAGCCTCCATAAGTGAGTTGGATAAACCTTCAGAGAGCGAGTGAAGGATGAAGATATCGCTGGCTTGAAAATAGGAGGAAATGGTGCTCGTCTTAGGTAAGAACAATACCTTCCCTTGTAAGTTTAAGTCGCATATCTGATTTTCTAAATCCGCTTTCAGCTTCCCCTCACCAATCAGCACAAGGATGGAATGCGGGTAGTGAAAAGATACTTCAGCCCATGCTTCGATCAAACACGAAGGAGTCTTCTGGGGAACTAACCTCCCTATAAACAATGCTATTTTGTTATCTGCGGGGAGGCAAAGGTCGCTCCGTAATCGCATCTTTACGCCATCTTGAACAGGATGAAACTTCTTCAGATCTACAAAGTTGGGTATATGGAATATTTTTCCAGGGCTCAAGCCAAGCATCCCTAACTCATATTCTATTTGCCTGCTAATAGCAATGAAGGCGTCCACTCGATTGCAGATCGCACTGAGAAGTCTGGTCCCTATTATCTTCCTTATCCTTGCTAATTCACCGAACTGTCCTCCACATGCGATTTTAACTACAACCTTTTTATTGAATAACCAGGAAATAACCAATGCAGACAAAGTGTGGTGATACAGAATATGAGTATGAATAACATCGTAATCATCCCTTTTTCTGTAGAGAAATACAAAGGTACTTAACAAATAGCTTATGCCGCATATAAATCTCCATCTCAAGGGCATGATATCTCTGTAAACAAGCAGGCCATCTAAATCCTCTACCCTTTGCAAACCCCTTATCCTCTCAGTAAGGACGAATACTTTCAGGCCGCCTTTTATCAATTCCCGGGCCAGGTTCTCCGTCTGTTTCTCTGCCCCGCCGATAACGGGATGGAACAGGGAGCAAATCATGCAAATCCTAGGACTCATATCAAATCTCGGATCATGTTCGATGGTCTGGGCTGCAGCCCGGACTTCTGCTCAGGATTAATCGGCATTCTGCGGGAAAAATCATTTGCTCTTTGCTTCCGGCACCTCGGCCTCGTCAATGAGCATTATCGGAATGCCGTCTCTTATGGGGTACCTGCGACCGCATTGTGTGCAGACGATCTTCTCGTCTTCGAGTTTGACATCCGCCTTGCAGGCAGGACATGCGAGAATATCTAATAATTCTTTGTCAATCATCCTTTGTCCTCCTCTCTCATGCAATCCGCAATCTTGCTATTCAGCAAATGCTTTCTCCCGCGGATAAACGCCTCTTTGAAAGATACTCTGATAATCCGCGATTATCCGCGCCTATCCGCGGATTAAATCATAATAAGTTATTCTCTGCAAAGCTGAAATACCCATCCCTGCCGACCACCAGATGGTCCAGGATGCGGATGTCCATGGTACGGCAGGCTTCTGCGATCGAACTCGTGATGGTTTTATCCTCCGCCGAAGGTTCCGGATGGCCGCTCGGATGATTGTGGACCAAGATCAGCCCCACCGCATGGTGCGCGAGGGCCGATTCGACAATCTTCCGCGGGTAGACCACCGCGCGGTCAACCGTCCCCTCATGGATGGTCTCGTAGTCCATCACCTCATTCTTGACATTGAGAAAGATGACCATAAAATCCTCGCGAGGGAGGGAGGCGAGCTTCATCCTGGCGAAATCCACGACCGCGCGGGGCGAGGAGAGCAGGTCCCGGCTCATCATCTTCTCTGCCATATACTCCGTGCAGAGCTCTTTGATCAGTGGGATGAGCAATGCCGACCGCGGCCCGATCCCCTTCACCGACTCGAGCTCGCGCGGGCTCGCGTCAATGACCGCCGAGAGGCTGCCGAATCGCTCGATGAGACTTTTGGCGAGCGGCTTGACGTCCCTTCGAGAGATCACATAGGTGAGGAGAAGTTCGAGCGACTCGTAGTCGTGCATCGCCACCGCGCCGCTCTTCTCGAACCGTTCCCGCAGCCGCGTCCGGTGATGGAGATAGTGTGGCATTTTTGAAAAAGGGGACAGGCTACTTTTTCTGTTGAGTTTATGCATCGGTAGTGCTTTTCATCTGTGTGAGAGAGTGATTTTTTCTTTCCTTTTGATTCTTATCCGAGGTGAAAAAGTAGCCTGTCCCCTTTTTCATGTACTCCCCTACCGCCTCTCTCCATTGCCGCATCGGGGCGCCAGTCAGCCCGGCGTAGCGTGAGCCATCGAGCGCCGAGAACGGCGGCCGCGGGGCGGGGCGAGAGAGGCGTTCGCTCGTGATCTCGTTCACCCTCACACCGCTGATCCCCCCGAGTTCGAGGATCGCGCGGGCGTACTCGCACCAGGAACAGACGCCGCTATTCGTCACATTGACGATGCCCCGGCAGTCTGTCATGAGCAGCGAGCCGATTGCCTTGGCGAGATCGCGCGCGTAGGTGGGGCAACCGCGCTGGTCTCCCACCACCTCAAGGACAGGCTGCCTGGCCGCGGCCCTGAGTATCGTGTCAACAAAGTTCTTCCCGTGCAGGCCGAAGAGCCACGAGGTTCTGACAATGATATAGTCGTCGAGGCCGCGCCGGACCGCCTGCTCCCCGGCCAGTTTCGATTTCCCGTATGCGCTCTGGGGATTTGTCGCCGCGTCCTCTCGGTAGGGCTTTTTCGCGCGGCCGTCGAAGACGTAGTCCGTGCTCAGGTAAATCATCCTGGCGCAGGCGGCGCGGCAGGCCGCGGCGACGTACCCCGCCCCCTGCGCGTTAACGGCGAACGCACCGTCCGGGTCACCCTCGCACCCATCGACATCCGTGCGCGCGGCCGCGTTGACGACAGCATGCGGCCTGAGCTCCCTGATATACGCCTCCGTGCCCTCTCTATCGGTGATATCAACCTCGCCGATGTCAACGCCGGTGAGCTCCCACGCGGGCGAGAGAATATCCATCAGCTCGTGCCCGAGCATGCCCGCTGCCCCGATCACCAGGATTCTCTCATGTGTGGCCATTGTTCAACCCTGAAGGCAATCTCTTGATCCGAACCGGCGAACCGGTGTATCGGCGAAAAGGAACGTTGATCATTGAACTGTGTATGCTATTGCGCCGTCTCGCCGATTCGCCCTGTCGCCGTTTCGCGGGCTATGCCTGCTCACGCTCCACGTACTGCTTCCGGTAGTACTCCCAGTACTCCCCGCTCTTCAGCTTATCCCACCACCACTCGTTGCGGGCGTACCAGTCAACCGTCTCCCCCATCGCCTTCTTGAAATCCCCCCGCGGCCGCCAGCCGAGCTTTTTCACCTTGTCGCAGTTGAGCGAGTAGCGCCGGTCATGCCCCTGCCTGTCCTTGACCTGTTTTATGAGAGTGCGGGGCTTTTTCAGGCAATCAAGAATGAAATGGGTAAGTTCGACATTGGGAATCTCGTTCCCCCCCCCGACGTTGTACACCTCGCCGTCAGTTCCCGCTTCGATGAGGAGCGCGACCGCGGCGCAGTGGTCCTCCACGAACAGCCAGTCCCGCACGTTCATGCCGTCGCCGTAGAGCGGGACGGGAATGTCCCTGAGCGCGTTGGTGACGAAAAGCGGTATAACCTTTTCCGGATACTGGTATGGCCCGAAGTTGTTGGAGGCCCTCGTGATGACCACCGGGAGCTGATAGGTCGCCCAGTAGGAATAGGCGAGCCTGTCGGCGCCGGCCTTGCTCGCGGCGTAGGGGTTCCTGGGCATGAGGGGATCGGTCTCCTTGAACGACCCTTTCTCGATGCTCCCGTACACTTCATCGGTGGAGATCTGTATAAACTTTTTGATCTTGTGCGCGCGGGCGCTCTCGAGCAGCACGAAGGCCCCGTAGACGTCTGTGCGGATGAAATCCCCCGCGTGGCCGATCGCGCGGTCAACGTGCGTCTCCGCCGCGAAGTTGGCGATCACCTCGATACCCTCACCCACTATCCTCCGCACCAGCGACGCGTCGGCGATGTCACCCTTGATGAACCGGTAGCGCGGATCCGACTGGATATCCTTCAGGTTGTCCAGATTCCCCGCGTAGGTGAGCTTGTCGAGGTTGACGATCGAGCAGTCCCTGTGTTTTGAGAGATAGTACCGTATGAAGTTCGAGCCTATGAATCCGGCGCCGCCGGTCACGAGCAGTTTCATGAAGTCACCATGTATTGTTGAGGGTTGGGAGTTGAGGACATGAGGCGTTATAACTCTCAACTGCTCACATATCCATCTTATTGGCCCCGCGTTCGTAGACGAGCATGTTGACCTTCATCAACCGATCAATGGAAGCCCCCGCGTCAGCCCACCATCCCTTCAGTATGTCATAGGTCATCTTACCCTTCTCGATGTACGCGTTGTTCACATCGGTGATCTCGAGCTCGGCGCGGCCGGAGGGAGTGATGGTTTTTATGATACTGAAAACATCATGATCGTACAGGTAGATACCGATCACGGCGTAGTTGCTGACAGGTTTATCAGGTTTCTCTACGATATGGACAATCCTGTCTCCTGTGACCTCCGCGACGCCATAATCTTGAGGGTTGTCGACTACCTTCAGGAGGATCTTCGCTCCGTCGGCCTGCCGCTTGAAATCACTCACCGCTTTGAGGATGTTCCCCTCGATAATGTTATCGCCCAGCATGACCGCGAGCTTTTCCCCTTCCGCAAAGTGCTCGGCGAGTGAGAGCGCCTCCGCGATCCCCCCCTCCCGCTCCTGATACGCGTACTGCAACTCCTTGAGGCCGAACTCCCTCCCGCTCCCCAGAAGCCGGAGAAAATCGCCTGCATTATTGCCCCCCGTCACGATGAGGATATCGTCGATTCCCGCGTTGACCAGAGTCTGGAGAGGATAATAAATCATCGGCTTGTCATAGATAGGGAGAAGGTGCTTGTTGGTGATTTTTGTGAGCGGCGAGAGCCTCGTCCCAAGCCCTCCCGCGAGTATCACTCCTTTCATGGTCACCCCCTTAATGTGCATGCCGCCACTATTATTCCGCAGCCCCTACCTACTCGCTACCAGCTGCTCACTACCGTACTACTTCTCCTTGATGCCCCACTCATAGGGAATGTCGTTCTCATGAGGGGGGATCCGGTACTCATCAGGTTCGCTCCTGTTGTAGCATCGCGTGGGCAAATTGATCAGGAGACAGGGTTCACCCCCCACCGTTTTATAGCCGTGCATGACGAGTTCGGGGATACGGATGATAATCCTGTTGTGCTCACCCACGAAAAACTCATTCACCTCACCATGCGTGGGGGAGCCCTCACGCCCGTCATAGGCCACGATCTTTGCCATCCCCTTGACCACCGCGATGAAGTCGACCTGCTTCTTGTGATAATGCCACGCGCGCACCACGCCGGGATAATTCAGGGATACGTAGAGCTGGCCAAACCCCTCGAAGAACTCTTCATCGCAGCGCAGGATCTCCTGCAGGCACCCCCGCTCATCGGCATGCGGCCTCAACTCTTTGATTTTAACTCCGCTGATCATTGCGTCTCTCCTTTCAGGTTACAGCTCACAAAATGGAAGAGAATCAGAGTTATTATATCACGATGCCGCGGAGATTCAGCACTGCTTTTCCCCTCACCCGGTAAGGGGTCACTTATAGAGGGGGGCCACGGATCCCGCTAAGCGGGACGGATTATGACGGATATTCACAGATGAAAAGAAAGCTTCATCTGCGGCCATCCGTGTGGTTATCCGTGAAAATCCGTGGCGAACATCATTTAGAGCATCCCGCCGATGAGGCTCCATGACATCACGAGGGCGCGTATGACCAGGTCAAGTGCCAGGGCTTGATCTGCGTGGATTCCCAGCGCGCCAAACAATTTGCAATACGCGACCTCCCCCGTCCCCCAGCCCGAGGGGGTAACGGGTATCGCGCATATTGTCCCGATGAGAGGAATGAGGAGGAGGAGGTGTCCATAGGTCACCTCCGCCATGCCGAGCATCTTTGCGATCCGGTAGACAATGGCGATCGTGACGAGCTGCAATACGAGCGAAATGAGCAGCGCCCCGCAGAGTGCGGATTTGTGCGTGCGATATGTGTACAGCGCGCGGTAGAGCCGGCGGACATTTTCCTCAAAGGGGAGCCGGCTGAGCGCTCTTTTCGCGAATGGAATTCTCCTGAGGATATCCTTACTGTAGAGCACCAGGAGACCGGCGCAGGTCACGAGAAAGAACGCGAGAAACAGACATGACGCCGCGCGGAGGCGGGGATTACGGCCATTGATCATAATGCCAGCGAAGCCAATGCCGAAGAACGTCAGGAATCCGACAGTCCTGTCTGCGATGACCGAGATGAGGGCGCCCTCCCCCCTCCCCGGAGCTGCCCGCGCTAGGTAATACGCCTTGAGCACGTCGCCGCCCATCGAGCCGAGCATGATGTTGTTGAAAAAGAGGCCGATAAAGCAGTATCGCAAGATATTGATATACCGAACGCCGATATCCTGGACCTTCACGAGCATCTGCCAGCGCCAGGCGCTCATCAGCCACAGGACTCCATAGGCCGCCCCGCAGGCAAGAATGCTCCCCCGGTTCACGCCGCGGAGATAGCCGGCGAGCTCATGCAGGTCCACCTTCCTGTAGATAACGAAGGCGACTATCCCTGCCGCCAGCCCGATCTTACAAAGCATGAGAAGCTTATTCCGCAGCGATATGTTCATATGGTGGACCAGGCACATCGATGTGCGAGCTGGCTGAGTGCGAAACTTTGTCGTGATACGCCTCGGCGCTTGATTCTGAGCTGTCGTTTGTGATAGTGTATTACTGTATAACAACTACGGACTGGGGAGAAGCACAATGGTGAAGAGATTATCGCTCGCGTGCCTGATACTGCTGCTCGCCGCGGCCCTTGACCGCGCGGCATGGCCGCAGGGGCCTCAACCGCTACGGCCACCGGACGCTCCCCCGATCGCATCGGCCGGCAGGATGGTCGGTGATAAGAGCCGTGATACCTTTCTCGCCGCCGGGGGGTTTTTCACGAAATTCGGCGCGACGGTAGCGCAGGAAAGCACACGTCTCTTTATCAAGCAGGGGAAGTTCTGGAAAAGGTTCGGTCAATCCTTCGCTGATTTTCAGGAGCAGCCGGTCGGCCAGCCGCGGAAGATCGATCAGCTATGAAGGGCAAGGGCCGTTCCCTTGCCGATTTGCCAGGCACGCCCTATTTCCCGGCTCACATACGCCTTGCCGGCGCGCACCGCTTTCCCGAGCGGCATACCCTTTGCCAATCCCGCAGCGATTGCGGCAGAGAGAATGCAGCCCGACCCATGCAATTTCCCGCGCGCGCTCCGCGGGGCGCGCAACGTTGACAATGCCGTGCCGTCGTAATACCAGTCTGTCGCTCCCCCACCGCCGTGCCCTCCCTTGATGAGCACCGCCCGCGGCCCGTGCGCCCTCAGACGTTTCGCCGCCTCAAGAATATCGCCCCTGCCCCTGATCGTTATCCCCGCAACCTCCTCGGCCTCAAGGAGATTCGGAGTCACCAGGTCCGCGAGGGGGAAAAGATGCCGCACGAGGGCCTTTTCAGCACGCCGTGACAGGAGGCGGCTCCCACCGTGCGAAGTGATAACCGGATCGATCACGAGATGCGGGATCCGATACTTTAACAGGCTGCGCCACACCGCAATGATTATCCCCTCGCTCCAGAGCATCCCTGTTTTTACCGCGTGCACGCGCATCTCTCCGAGGACCGCATTTATCTGCTCCGATACGATCCGTGGTGAGAGCGGCAGCACGTCCGTCACGCGCGCGCTGTCCTGCGCGGTTACCGCCGTCACCGCGCAGACGCCGTACACCCCGCACCGCTGGAATGTTTTGAGATCCGCCTGGATCCCCGCCCCGCAGGAGGAATCAGAACCGGCAATCGTGAGCACCGTACGCATCACTCTTCGCACCTCCGCCGTTAGCGCGCGTTGAACAGACAGTTGCAAACCTTTGCGACTATAGGAATGTCAGCTGCGGCAAAATCAAAGCGCCCTATTTCGCCGCTCCCCACCCACCTCAGGTCGTGGCACTCAATGGGGCGTGGCTGGCCGCGAAGGTAGGTGCAGAGATAGCAGAGCAGGAGCACATGGTACGTTTCGCCGCCCTTCTGGTAGTTGTGTGAAACGACCTCGAAAATGTCATTGACCTCGATATCGAAATCCATTTCCTCTTTGATCTCCCGGGCAAGACAGACCCGCGGATCTTCCGTGAATTCAATTTTGCCTCCGGGGAACTCCCACTTCAGCGGCTCGAGATTGGAGTCATGCTCCCTCTGGGCGATGAGGATCTTATCACCTCTGCGGATCACCGCTGCCGCACAGATGATCGGCTTCACGCCTTCTCCCTGGACTGCCTGATCAGCCCCAGTATCCGCGCTCCTATTTCCTCCCGGGCCTTCCGGTACGCGGCGTAGGGCTTGCCCGCGGGATCGGCTATGCCCCCCCAGTCCACGCGTCCTCCGGCACACAACGCGGCGGGGAGGTCAGCCTCCGGACAGCCGAAATGCACGCAGAGGTCAAATGTTTCATTGTGGAGCGAGTCCAGCCCCCTGGGCGTGAACTCTCCGACCTCAAAGCCGCGCTCTCTCATCGCCGCTTTCGCCATCCGGTCACCTTCCGGTGCCGGGTGAATACCCGCACTCCTGGCGTCAATGATCCCCTTGCCGAATCTCACCGCGAACGCCTCCGCCATCTGGCTGAGGCACGAATTATCCCTGCAGATAAATACAATCTTCTTCATCGGGATCTCTCCTCACGTACCAACACCCGGAATCAGGAATACTGAATTCAGTAACCAGAACCGGCGCTCTATGATAGCATAATGGCAATCAACCTTCACCTGTGCATGAAAACGCATTGGAAATCCCATCGGGACAAGCTCCTTGGAACAAAAATCAGCAGGCTTGGACTTAGCCTCGGCGCCCCGCCGCTCTCACGCTGCGTTGCCGCCCTCTACCGCGAGCTCGCGGATGCGGGCATTCGGTTTCGACCGCCCTGCTATCTCTCAGACGCGTGGGGGTGTCCGGACCTGACCCCCGTCATCAGCATTCCCTTCTACCTCGCACGCCCCGACCTGTCCCGCCTCCACAGGGAAATGGGCTATGACGTTGAGGATGCGCCGGCCATCATGAGGCTCCTGAGGCATGAGGCCGGCCACGCGCTCTGCTACGCGTACCAACTCCACCGGCGGCCGGACTGGCAGGAGCTATTCGGCCCCTTCCACAAGGCGTACCACGATCACTACGTCCCAAACCCTTTCAGCGGGCGGCACGTGACACACGCCAAACACTACTACGCACAGAAGCACCCCGACGAAGATTTCGCCGAAGCGTTTGCCGTGTGGGCCGCCCCCCGCAGCGGCTGGAGAAGAATGTATGCGGGCACATCGGCGATCCGCAAACTCTTTTACATCCATGATATTGTCCGGGAGATCGGCGCATCCCCCCCCACGATGCGCAGCCGGAAGAAGGATGTTCCCGTGAAGGAGATGCGCTTCACCCTTCTGGAATATTACGGCCTCACCCCTGAAGCGCACCGGCGAGAAATGGCCGCCTACAGAGATGAAATTTTAAGAAAGGTATTCTCTGCCGAGGCTGCGCCACGGTCCATGAGCGCGCGCGAGTTCATGCGCCTGCACAGCCCCATGCTCGTTGAGAGGATCTCGTTCTGGTCCGGTCTCGACCGGTCGGACGTAAAAAGACTGCTCCATGGCTTCATGCGAAGAGCCGCGCGCCTCACGCTCCGGGTGCCGCAGGGGCGCTCCCATTCAACACTGATAGATCTCGCGTCGCTCCTTACGTTCTTTGTCCATACGTACATTCACACGAAAAAAATTGCAATATATTAGTGTAGCGACTCGTACGTGTCTTCATATCTGACTATGTCACTCCTGCGAACGCAGGAGTCCAGCTTCTATTCCGGATCCCTGCCTATGCCGGAGCGGCTTCGCGCAGGCAGGCCCGCTTCCGCGGAAATGACAGACGCTTAAATTAAGGTTGTCGTATATAATTTTACTTTCAACGTTACGCCTTACACGTTGGGCTGTAGTTTATGTATGACCAACTGCCCATAGACAATAAACTGCTGGGGGATTTTCTCGCGCTTCCCCCGCAGGAGCACCTCGATCTGCGGGAGAAAATACTCCGGCGCTCGCTCACGCGCGGGCTCACCTACCAGAGGAAGGCCGGCCTCACCCAGGCAATGAACCTCATCCCCCTTCCCGCCACGCTCCCCGTCACGCACGCGCGCTACCTCGCATGGCTCTGCCGTGAGATTATCGCTCTCGTGAAGGGGATCGTACCACGCTATCTCGACACTCCCACGTTACGGGAAGCCCTGCCACTGCTTCCGCGAGAGGGGAAATGGCTCAGGGAATGCTGGCATCCGACACACGGGACCCGCCAGCCGATCATCTACCGTCTCGATGCGGATATGCCACTCGCATCACCGCGCGCCGGGCAGTCGGCGCGTTTCTTCGAGAACAATTCCGTCGCGGTGGGGGGCATGCTCTACGCGCCGGTGGCTGAGTCGATCATCGCCGACGTGACGCTCCGCGCCCTCTACGGGGCGAGAGGCATCTCCAGTCTCCAGCCCAACGAGGACACGCGGCTCATCATTCTCAGAGAGCTCGCCTCTCACGCCCGAGCCCTCGGCCGCCGAGGGCTCACGGTCGCCATGATCGAAAACAAGAGCTGGGATGTGGGGACCACTGAACTGCCGTCACTCGTCAAATTCTTCAGGCGCCACAGGGTCAGGGCATACCTCGCGGATCCCCGGGAGCTTTCGCTGCGGCGCGGCGAGGTCTGCTATCGGGGCCGCGTCATTGACATCGCCTACAGAAACGTTGAGCTCCGCGATCTGCTCGAACTGGAGGACCAAGGGGCGCGGCTCCCCGCGCTCAGGGAGCTCTTCAAACGAAATCAGATGGTCTCGAGCCTCAGCGGGGAGTTCGACCACAAGAGCCTCCTCGAGGTGTTCACCGATGACCGGTTCCACAAACTCTTCACCAGCCGGCAGCGGGCCCTCCTCGCGCGACACATCCCCTGGACGCGGCTCATCTATGAGAGAACCACCACCGATCGAAAGGGGCGGAAGATAGATCTCTCTCGCACCATCACCAAAAACAGGGAGCAGCTCGTGATAAAACCCAACAGGCACTGCGGTGGTGAGGGAGTTGCGATAGGCCTGGAAATGGCACAGGGGCAATGGGAGCGCCTCGTTCAACAAACGCTCAAGGAATCACGAGAGTGGGTCGTACAGGAGTGGATCGACAATAAGGTCAAGCGCCTGCCGTGGTTCGCGGGGAGGAATGGCTTTCAGGCGGTCCCCATGTATACGACGTATGGTTTCATCTCAACGCCCCACGGGTTCGGGATGGTGGGGCGCGCGTGCCGGGAGAGGGTGGTCAATATCGCGAGCGGCGGCGCCCTCCTGTCAGTGTTTAAGTCGCAGGGCTAGCCGCGGGGCTCAATGTGCCAAAAAGGGCGGAGACTTTGGCTTCAATCTCCGCGAGCTTGTTCGATGCCCCCGCCGGCTCCCCGCACATCAACGCGCGTGCTTCTTTGATCCCCGCCGCGATCTTTGTCAGGGCGTCTGCCTCAGCCTCATCGACCAGGTAGCTCCCCTTTCTGATTTTTCTCGCGCCGCGCCACAGTGCCCACCCTGCCCTGCAGCGCTTGCCGTCTCGCAGCATGAGGCGCGCGTGAGCGAGGATTATCTTCGCCTGTGCGAGCCTCGCCCCCAGATAGGCTCTGCGGAGTGAATATTTTGCTTCAACGATGGCCTTCACGGCGTCCATTTCATATCCCTTTGAGTGCTTCTCTCGCGCGACCTTCAATTGGGCGCCGGCACTATCGAGGCATCGCTGCAGCGGGTCGATCCGCACGAGGTCGGCGAGCGACTGTACGCCGGCGAGCGCCGTCTGAGCATCTCCCTTCTCCACAAGGGCGGAGAGCTCGCCCATCTTCGCCTCCTCGCCACCGACATCCCAGACGCTCGCGAGCTTGTGGAGTTCATCCGTCGCGCGTTTCACGCTCCAGGCTGCCTTCTTATTATTTTTTTTCTCAAGGTCCGCGCGAACCTGTGAAAGCCTTTCATGAAACTCGGCATTGGGCAAGCCGCCGCGCGCATCGGCCAGCATGCTCTGGGCAGATGAGAGCAGCCAGCGGCCAATGGTCTGGTGGTTGGTGTCAATGGCCTGCTCGGCCTCGGTCAGGACAGAGATGGTGTCTCTGATCCTGCGCGAGGCGGTGTCACCGGCGTAGCTCATGAAATATTGAGCACTCGCCGTGCCCGGCAGGACGAGCACGCTCAACGCCGCCATGGATGCAGCGGCACATGACCATCGCCTTACCGCGACTATGAACATACCCACCTCCTTGTCATGCAATCACGCCGCTCGCACAATTAAATTACCCGCATACATGCTTCATGCCCCCACACGATACGCACGCGCCCCATGCTACTGGTCTGCGAACCGACCGCTGTAGTGCCCCTTGCCTATGGTCTTTTCAAAGATGAACTGGCAGATTTTCGTCCCCGGATGAACGGCGAGCGGGATCGGGCTCGCATTATACATCTCCAGCACCTGATGGTTGGATATTCCGGGATGCATGAATGACGCGGTGATGTGCACCAGGAGGCCCAACCTCGAGAACCTGCTCCGGCCCTCGAGCCTTCCGCAGATGTCATCCGGGAGCGTAATTTTTTCAACCGTTTTCGCGAGCGCGGATTCGCCCGGCATGAGCACGAAAAAGTCGTGGACGCGTATCGTCTCGCTGATCATCCGGTAGTCGGTATCATCCTTGATATGGAAGACCTCCCGCACCTTCTTGAAGACGGTGAATTCATTCCCCAGGTGAAGGTCTATCGAGCCGGGGCCGAGCTGTTCCCGCGTGAACGGTTCGACCTTTATGATCCCTTCCCTCAGCAACTTCTCAAGCTCAGTCTGCGCGATAACGCTCATTGATCCTCCTCATCTATTTTCGAAGTGAACGTATCCTACCATATGGCGAGGGAACGGTCAATCGCCACCAGAGTCGTTTGAGTTCTCTACGGGCATATTTCCTGCTGACCACCAGAAGCGTTTGCATCACTTTGCGACTCTGTAGATACTCACTCCTCCCCCATCGTAAATCTTTTCGAGATAACCGGCTGTCTCCAGGCTGAAGGGGCCTTTCATGCGTTCGAAATTTCCAAAGTAGATATAACTGATGCCGTTCGCCTTTAAAAATTCTCGCTTCTCTCTCTCGGCCCTGGGACCGTAGAGCACCCAGTCCGCCAGCCGTGCTTTATCAGTGAACCTCAATGTCTCAGACCAGTGCCCCACATACACCCTGTTTCCGGTGTAGGCAGGCAGATAGAGGCCGCTCTTGTATGAAGAAATGACTGCAGCATCCTCATTATTGTTCTCCTTCATCCATCTCATTGCCGCGACATCTCCCTCATACAGGTAGAACTCGAGCGGCTTGGTTTTCATATCGGTGATGCAGCTCATGACCTTGACGATGTTGGAAGGGGTGGTCATCAGAAAGATGAGCACGAGGATAATCGCCTCCACGTGACGTCTCTTCCCCGTGTCGAGGGCTGTCACCGGGATAAATATGCCAGAGCACGCGGGCAGGAGGTACCTGAATGTCCCCCGCGCCGCAAGGATGCACAGCGGCACGTGGACGGCCGTTGAGAGCCTCCGCTGGAAGGAGAGTGGCGCGTAGAGGAGTATTGCCACAGCGATTACCCATACCGCAAGGAGCCAATCGTCGCGATTTCCCCTCCTAAAAATCCACGCCAGCTCAGGCATGGCGATGAAGAGCACGATGCCGTAGCCGATGACGTAGCTCAACGGGTGCGGGGACAAAAACTTCTCTTTCGACCACTCGATGAATACGGGCTCCGTCCTAAAGAGATAAAGCATGTAGAGGAAGGCGGGCAGCGCGACGAGAGCGATAACCGCAGAGGAAGCAAGGACGCGCGCGGCGTCATGCCGGTACTTGAAATACACCGTGATGCAATACGTCACCATAACTACCGTGATGGTCACCATGTCGACCGTGTGCACGAAGCTGAGGGCAACGAGCGAGAGCCCCCCATAGATACTGTTGACCAGTAGCCTCCCCCTGAGCGCCCTGAGCAAGAAGCCGAACCCGAGCAGCATCAGGGCCGCGGTGAGCGCGAATTGGGGGAATGAGAAAATCGTTTCAAACGTGATCGTCTCCGCGATCCAGTAGTCTATCGGGACGATGTTGAGCCTCGAGAAAAGCATCTCCCACTGGTGATCGGGGATCACCCAGCAGAGCCCCGACGAGAACGCGCACAGGGCGAAGGCAAAGGTGCGCTCCCGTTGATCTTCGATAAAAAAGCCGATAAACCAATAGATCACATAAAAGAGCAGCAGGGTGTAAAAAACCAGCGCGCCGTAGTAGACCGCGAGGGGGCTCAAACGCGAATAACGCGCCACGATTCCAAGCGTCCACGTGAACGGATTGAAAAAAAGCGGCCGCTGTTCCTCCAGCGTAAAATCGCGCCTGATGAAAAATTTTCCCTCGGACGCCTGCTGGATGCGGGAGAGGTAGCTGTTCTGATCATAGGGATGGTCGGGGAATCCCATGTACACCATCCCCGGAAGAGTATTGAAGTATCCCCAGGTATACGGGATGAACACAATCGCCACGACCGCGATTGCAATCGCCCTGACCACACATGCGTGTTTATCTGCGCTCATCTGCGGCTATTGTGGACCAATGAAGAAATTTTACTCAGTATCTTCTGCGACTATTTCCAAGACAATCCGTGTCTATCTGTGTTCATCTGTGGCTAATACTAATCATCGAATGTAATCATTTTTTCTCAGATAGTCAATCATCGCATCAGCAACAACCCTGTGGCCATAGCTATTCCAGTGCCCTACTTTCCTATGCACCACCGGGCGAATCCTGCCATGGAGACAGGGTCCGAGATCCACATACCCTATCCTTGCTCCCTGGCAGAAGCGCTTGAGAAGCGGTGAATAGACTGAGTGTATGTCAGCGATTATGAAGCGGGCGCTATTTTCACGGCAGAGATCGTCAATCCGTTTGAGGAGCTTTTCTGTCAATGCTAACTCACGCGCCAGTTTCTCCGGGTCGCCTTCTCCCGCAACAGGTTCCGATCCAGCCCATACAGGGTGCGCGAGTCGGAATGTGAGCCAGTTATACAGGTGGGAGTGGGTAAGAAGTTCTCTCTTCAGATAATCCACCGACCAGTGCGATTCGGACTCTCTACCGGGGATGCCATAGCTCTGGGCGAGCAGTCTCTTTTTTGCCCAGTATGCCGGCTCGAAGGGAACAGGCGTATTCTTCAACACCAGCCGGTCCCCCTCCCCGACAAAGAACGGCTTCGGCTGCATCCCGTCTATCACCTTTGCGTTATTCCCCTCAACCACGTCGTTCCGGTCGAAGAGGAGGATCACGATGTCCGGGCGATACTTAAGGCCTTCGGTTTCCAGGACGAGAAGCTCCTGATCCGTGGAGTAACCGGCTTGGGCGAGGTTGATCACCTCCCATCCGGGGAGCCGCCGCTCCAGGATATCTGAAAATCTCTCCAACGCCTCAACCCCCCAGCCCCACGCCGTCGAATCGCCGAGGACGACAATCCTCTTTTTGCCCCACTTTTCGTACGATCGCTCCCGCTCCCTGAATCCTCGCGAGTTATTCACGATTCTGTGCTTAAAATCGGGGAGGATGAACCACGTCTCAAGGTTCGGCACACCGGCATAGCCGAGGAGTGGATCGTATTGGTCGGGGAACGAATGAATTGTATCAGAGGTATAATCCGGGAATGGCGCGAAGAGGCGCAGGACTATCTCTGCTGCCGCCAGCGCAATCACAACGGCACCGAGCAGGGCGCACAGCCTCTTCGCCAGAGCAATCTTACCGCCAGTATCCATAATCCCGCCCGTGTCCACCTCGCAGGTGGATTTGAACACGTTTGTTCACCTACGATGTGGATTTCGGTCTGAGCTCGTAAAGTCTAAGACTCCCGTTATAATACGAAGTCACCGGCACAAAGTTAAAATCCTTTTCCAATGCCGCGCGGTACCGCGCCCACCAGTTGAACGTGAAACCGTCCATGTAGACCCTCTTCCCGCTGGCCAGGAGGCTCCTGATATACCCCGGGTTCTCCATGGCGACCTTGAGCGGAAGATCCCTCTGCCTGATATACTCCACCTCCCTCGATATAGGCATATACGTACGGTGGGTGCCCCCTATGAAATAATGAGTCACATACACCCCATCAATACCTGATATTAGAAAGGCATCATCCGGGGCGATTTGATTCAGCACCTTGAATCCCTCATACCACCACGTCGGGGCATGATGTGTGAGATCTCCGCCCATGAACGGCTTCGCGCAGCCCCACGCAGTGACCGCGAGGAGGATCGCCACGGGTACGCGCAGGAGAAGCCGGCGACTGACGCTCCCACCTCTGAATACGCCAAGGAGCATCACCGTGCCGTTTGCCGCGAGCATGCACACAAACGGCACGACCGGCAGGAAAAACTTGGCCATCTGGAAGGCATAGAAGAGGAGCATGAAAAGGGTGCCGAAAATGAGTGAAAGTATCATCACTGCAAAACTGAATCTCACCCCTCCCCTATTTTGTCTCACACAGCCAGCGACTCCGAATATCGCGAGCAGAAGCACGGCCGGGAAATATGGGGCGAACAGCGTCGGCCAGCTCAGGCCGAAGAAATGCCAGAGATAATAGACGATGTTTCCCCGTTGGTCTCCCCGTTCTGAAACGGCAGTGTTTCTGATTGCATAGTGCAGGGAGAAATAATCTTTACCTCCCTCCCATCGCTCCCAGTAGTAATAGCCAGTCTTGAATATATCGCCAAACGCCATACCGTTATACATAAGGACAGGTGAAATGCCAACAACAAATCCAGCGACAAGATACGCGAGAGAAATGGCTTGGCAACGGATATTCCTGCGGGAACCGATAAGGCACGTGGCGCATAGAGGCAGGAGAGTGATGATCCTCATTATATGTACCGCTGTTGAAAAACCACATAGCGCACCCGCAGCGAACCAGAGCCGCGACGTTTTCCTCTCACCGACTGCGGCCATCCACGCGAGCCAGAGGCCTGCGATCATAAAGGTGTTGGAGACCATATCACTGATGAGTACCTGGCTGTAACCCACATACGAAGGAGCTACCGAGAGAAAGAGGGCTGCAAGAAGAGCCGTCGGGCAGCCGAATACGGATCGCGCAAACAGGTACGCGAGCACTATGGAAGCGAGGCTAAATGCGAGAACCAGGTAAATCGCCGTGTGGAGTGCTGCCCCTGTCAGCAAGTAATAGAGCGCCAGTATGAGCGGAAAACCGCAGGGGTACATCAGCGGGAGCCTCAGATCATTTATATATATCCATAACCCCCTACCGTGTGCGAGATTATATCCCGCCACCGCGTACTGGGCGGAATCAGGAACGATCGCGAGATCGGCGAGGTAGTACGGCTCAGTATAGCGGAGCGCAAACGCCAGGACCAACACCGCAGCGAGTGACAGCACTTCAAGTGGTTTTTTCATTTCTGGGGTCAAACCCGAAGTTCTAAGTTATTGACTCCATTATTTTTCCTACGCGCTCTTCTAGCTGCTTGTTCTGCTTCAGCTCTATCTGAACCTTCTTATGAACCTGGTTGATTCGCTCACCGCTAACCCCACCCAATTCTTGGCCCATTTCTTTAAGACTCATAATCTTGAAATTAGTTCGATACGTTATATCGAGTAACACTTGCCGGGCTTCCTTATGTCTCGATCTACTCTTGCTAATTTCTTCCGCTTTGACTCCATATTCTTTTGCTACCGCTTCAGCCAATTCCTTAATTGGAATCGCCTTCTTAATCTCTTTTAAATGCGAGTAATCATAAACCAGCAATTCTCTTTGTTTCAAGATATTCGTAGAAACCCAGGTCACAAAATTATCAGTTCCCAACAAAGCATTTGCTCTTGCTTTTTCCAATGGATTGTTTAGATCCAATGCTATCCCCTTCAAAACAAAATCCCTATACGCCGCCCTGCACAGCTTATCATCCCCTCCCATATAGGCCAATACCATGTCATAACGCATAAAATCATCCCGTTCTCTTGACCTAATATAACCAAGAAAACTGCTCCAATAATACCCCCCCAATATACCAATCTTTTTTTCAAGCGGAAGATTGCGATACTTCTCTAACCGCACAGGATTTAAATGAATGTAGCGGCTCAGTTCCAACAAGTATTCATCTGCTTCGATTAGAATAGCCTTATATCGACCTTGATAGAGATGCCCCGCGCGGTGATGGCGCAGATTGTAATACGTGATATAGGTAGTGTTAAAGCGCTGCATAAATCTACTTAGATTTGCATCTAATGTCCTCAACAAAAAATGGAAATGGTTACCCATTAATACATAACCGTGCACTTCTATATTGAATAATGCTGCGCTTTCCCTTAGAATCTGAAGAAATTTGTTCCGATCTTTATCATCCCTAAAGATATTTGCCCTCTGGTTTCCTCGAGAGGTTACATGATACCATGCATTGTGATATTCTATTCTCAATGGTCTGGCCATGTTTAAAGAATATCATCAATGAGCACTATTGTCAATTTAGAACTTCGGGTTTGACCCTATGAGATTCATGAGTTATCTATCATCGGTTTATTCACATAACAAAATCATATACCTCTCTCCGGTATTCTTGATAGGCATAATTTTTGCCATACTCAATAAGCCACTTTTGCTCAAAGAGCCTCCGGTATGGCCCGACGATTCCCTCTTCGCAAGCCCTGCGTATATCCTCGCCACCCATGGGTATCTGGGATCAGAGCTCTACTATGGAATTGTGCCCGGCCTGGAGCGCTACACCTATTCCAATCCCCCCCTCTATTTCCTTTTCCTGGCCGGGATCATAAAATTATTTGGCATGAACATCCTGGTCCTGCGTTGGACCTCTGTCGCCTTGGGGATGTCGCTTTTTGTCCTGCTTTTCTTCCTTGCAAAAGCGGTGGCCCGAACCGGATGGGTCGGCATCCTCGCCTGCACCCTTCTTGCCATCGATCCGGAGTTCCTGCGAGGATGCCGTATCGCCCGCCCCGATATCTTGTGCGTGGTGCTGATAACCGCGGCATCGTACTTCTATGCGCGATGCATAAACTGTCCGGCACATAAAGTGAACCTCACTATGACAGGCCTCTGCATGGGGCTGGCGGTGCTCACCCATCCTCTGGGACTCATTGCCGTCATATCCATTTGCATCCATTATTTCATAAACGTCGCGCGCGGCAAAGCCAGGTTAAGCGGCACTGTCTATCTGCTCATCCCTTTTCTGCTATTGATTGCCCTCTGGGGGATATATATCGCACAGCACTATACATACTTTGAGAAGCAGATGCTTGGCCAATTCGGCCGTAAAATGGGTGTCAGATACTGGCTGTGGTCGCTTTGGGGGCAGAGCGGACGCCGGGTCTCATTGCTAATATATATCGCGGCAACGCTTGGCATATTTACAATATCATTAAGGGGAAAAGATAACTCCCTCTTCTTTCTCTCACTATTATGCTCCACGGCATTAATCATGGCGCTCAGCGGCAGAGAGATGTGGTACTCGATTTACTATGCGCCCTTTTGCGCATTCGCGGTGGCATTATGTGCAGGCCGGCTATGGAGAATACGCGCGCCGGTGCCATGCATCGCTCTGTTCTTTATCGGATTCCTCATATACAATAATGCGGCTGATTACCGATGGACCTATATCGCCACGATGCGCTATGACTACTCCGGCATCTGCGAGGATATAGAGAAGGAACTGCGCCCACATTCAACCATTTTCCTGCACTGTGTTCCCGACCCTTATTTCTGCCTGATAAATAGCCCTAAGAGCCTCACTATCCGGGAATTTCATCCTACCGCCCCCCTTGCTGACTTAAAGGCAGCCATCGCGCGTTCGGACTATCTGATCATCAGTCCGGGCGATACGTACCTGGTCAAGGACATGCCGCCGTGGCGCATCAAGCGTATTGTGCGCATCGGCGCCCATCAACCGGGGCAATATCAGTTGCTCTTAGTAGAATTTAGAAATATCCGGCGGGAGGAAGAATAAGGGTTTCTTTCAATCAGGTATTGGGTTGCCCTTTCGGACAAAATCAGCTTCTTTCAACACAAGTTGATCATTCTTGTATACCACTTTTACGCTCCGGGGATCAATCCGGATAAAGCTCTCATCTGACACATACACAAACGGAATGTGCACCGCACCTATAAAAAGTAGCTTGTCCATCTGTCCGCTGCTGGCGAGACCCATGATTTGCTGAGGGCTTTTGAGTTGCCTCATTCGATAATTTTTAGAATATAGCCTGAAGTACTTATCAATGATATCTGGCGCCCGGGGTTGCGACAACGATAGCGGCAACACGTATGTTTTAGCATCAAAATAATGATCCAGATTCACCGCCAAATTGTAAATATCCTTATGACTGAATAGCATAAAGCAGAAAGGCGGCCATCTCCATTTCTTGGAGCTTTTTTCGGCCTGCAGGTGACCTGTCGTTACATCAATCAGAAGACGGGTATTATTAATATTGGCCCACACCAATACCGAGAAGACAGCTATTGCCCCTGCAAGATAAGCCCTCTTCAATAGCGGATAACATCTCCGAATATGATTCAGGAGCAGTTCATCGCTGCACATACCTATAGTAAGAAACATCGGGATCAATATCGAGTCCCACCTCTCGTATACCCATGAGTCATATACCGATGAATGCAGGAAGTGGAGAAGAAAGAAGAAGAAAAGGATTCGACTCGCCCTTTGTGTTCTTGTTTTGAATAATGCGATCAAGTATAGCAGGAAAAAGGAACCTATCACTACGTGGCCGAGAATATCATGGTCCATAATATTCAAAAGAAACAGCTCAACTTCCGCATACAGAGACGATTTTATGCCCTGATACACAAAATCCACCTGCACAGAGAAAGGCTGGCTCCCCTGGATGAAAAAGAAACGCCCAGGCACACGGTGAAAAACCCAGAAGTCCGTCTTTGAACCAATCGGCTCAGCGCTGCTCTGATACCAGTAAATACAATACAGACTTCCCATACACAGCACAATGCTCAGTATTATGTGAGCCATCGCCTTCAGCCTTGTTTTCCGTGAGAAGTCCTTTAGGAAAAGCGGTGTCAGAATAAGCGGCGATGTAACGATACTCTTCATGTGTATTGCCAAACCAAGCGAAACAGAGACACCGATGAGCCATGCGGCCTTATAAGTATGATGTCTGGCCCAATCGCCGCCCAGAGCGCCCGCAAAAAACAAAAGGGCCATTATAAAAAGCAGATCGCACAGTGTTGCAATAACGTTATCGTCACAGGTGGTGATAAGCCAGCATGGCCCAAACGTCAGAAATGGAATAAGACTGATGACCAGGCCGATCCAAAAGTTATTAATCAACTTGCGACAGATATAATAAAGCAGGCCGAATGTGCCAAGGGCGGAGAGATACGAGATAATTTTGAACCCCATCAAAAAATCCCATCCGTTCCACAGCGAATATGCGCCCGTCACCAAATACACCAAGGGGAAAAACAGCAGATGGAACTTGGAAAACCAACCCGTCACCCCAAAGGTCTTGAAAAAAGTCAGTGTATCCTTCTTCCCATCGAGATCCATGACATAATTCAACGTGTCACTGTCAATGCATAGGTTGCCAAATATCCGCGAGTAATAAAAAATCGCCAGTCCGGAAACAGCAAGTAGGAATAGAAAAAGATGAAGATATTTACTGAAATCTTTATTCATACATGCATCCCACATTTAATGTCTTGCCTTGCACCATAGGATAAGAATAGCAAATCCTCCCAACATTGACACTACCACCCCCGTATAATAAAGTGGTGGTCTATAATACAAGGATACTTCCGCGTCAGAAGGGGCGATAGGCACCGAAAGGAGCCCATTCTTTGAAATTGCCTGCTTCCCTCCTTCCGTGCGCCAGCCTGGATCGTAACGCTGATTTATCATAAGCAAATCCCGCGCGGTACATCGAACTCTGTAGCACAGCCTGTTCGGGCTCCACATAACAGTTTCTACAGAACCGCTCCCATGAGCAAGCCAGACCTCGCCCCGGTAGCCTGGTTCATCGAAGGCATTCACGCCCACCAGCGGCAGATCGAATCCGTCGTAATTATTAATCAAGCCTTCGTTCTGAAGAAAACAGAGGAACGAGCGAGGTCCCTGCTGCTCTTCTTTAGGAAGTCGCACCTGGTGGAAGGGACCTGACCTTTTTGGCTCAAGCGGAGCACTGGTGGAGACGCTGGTGTAGATTGGGGCTGACACCACCATGAGGTCCGTCACCACAGCCACAGTAGCTATCCCTAATGCCATGGTGAGCGCCCATGGCCATTCTCCGTGAAGCACGCGCACCAATTCCTCCAATCGCGAAACGGTCATCGCGCTCATCAGCGCGAGACAGAATATCAATATCACCCGGAACCTAACCGGATCATGAAGGGATGTGAACATGGGGAGCAGATGTATCCAGTGCCATGGTGACATCATTCCGTAATCACCAAACATGAGGCAGAAGAATAGCAGTGCCATAATCCCCATGGGGAGCGCTCTTTTACGCGCAAGAAAAGGCGCGCTCACGGCGAGGAGCATCGGGAGCACCCCGACGTAGGCTCCATATTCCCACCATCCGAGCCAGGCACCCGTAAAGTTGGTCTCACTTATCTGGTCGCGCCCGAGAAACATGCGTGGTAGCGCCAACCAAGAAAGCACCGGCTCTCTCCAAAACGTCGGCCGAGGATTCCTTGAGAGAAATTCCGTCATCGGGACTAGCTTCACTCCGCTCAGTGCCAGGCCGAGTATCACCGTGATGAGAAAGACTCCAATCGGTAAAAGACGCTTTCTCATAACAGCCTCGATCAGCGCGTATAGCGAAAGGAAGAGAAGCGCGTACGGCACCGGATATATCCCGCCTTCGAAAATCATGAGCGCAAGCACCAGACCTCCTCCCGCGCACCAGCGCATATTCTCCAGCGCCTTTTCATAAAAAAGGATCAGCCATGGAAGATATGCAAAGGGAATAAATTCGTCATGCCAGTGCGACATATAGAGCGGGTACCAGCTGCTGAACATGTACACGAAGGCACATAGAAAAGGTGCGAATCGCCCTGGCGTAAAACGCCTTCCGAGCAGATATCCCCCGCAGAGCCCTACCCAGAGAACCAAGAGAATGCGCAGCTTCGACCCTACCACCGGTCCAAAGGCCACGGTGAGTATAAAGGCGGGAGAAAAAAATGAGGAAATGGGATACGCGAAAAATGGCACTCCTCCCGATGCCCATGGATTCCAGAAGGGGAACTGGTGATACCTCAAGAGAGTGAGCCGCGGCACGCCGGCAAGGAGAAAGGCCCGGTGCCACACGTCTATACCCCACCCCCCCAGCTGGAAGGCGACGGGAAGCCACATCACAACTGAGAGTGCCAGAAGCAGCTTTACCGCTGCCGACGTTTTCATAACTGGTTCACCACTACCGTTATCCCCTCCAGTCCCTCGTATCAGGGAGTCAGCCCTGGACTCACGTGCGACGCCGCCTCCCTGTCTCTTTGCGCAGCGGCGGAGCACCCCATCCTATCGAGGAGGGCGGCGCGTCCGAGCAGGAGTTCTCTCTGTTGAGGAGAAGAATCGATCACGTTTGAAACATCCACAATGCGCGCGAGCAGCGCTGCTCGTGCCTTTATTTCCTGCTCCTCTGGCCTCACCGCGAGCGCGCGGAGATGAATCTCGAGCGATTTCCGATACTCACCTCTCTCAATGAGAATCGCCGTGAGGTCGTTGAGCACGAGCGGATTCAAGGGATCCATTTGAAGGGACTTCTCAAAATAGGGGATCGCCGCCTCCCTGTCACCCGAATAGTCATAGCTGTGCCCGATCACCGCGTACCTGTAGGCGCTCTCCGGTGTCTCATAGAATATGAAGAGAAGAATCATTGCACATGTGATCAGAATACAGAGCCACAGAAAACACATGTCCAGCGATGTCAAAGGAGATCGTGCTCCCACTGTTCCCATTCTTTTCCCCGTGGCTAGGAACAAGGCGATACCTCCGCCAATGAGTGTGACCAACACCACGAGGCTCGCCCCGCGAGGACATCCCAGGAGTGTGAGCCAGTTCGGCCGCACATTACCCCTCAGGAAGGATGGCAATAAAAATTCCCTCACTGGATTATGCAGGTGCTCATGGGCAGATGCCCCCGCCGCGGTGCCAATAAAATTAAAGATTACCGAATAAATAACGAGAACGCTGAGCATCCAGCCGTACCCCTTGGGCTGCCGCGCCATGAGGGACGCGATCGGTACTATAAAAAACGGAATCACAGGGACTAAAAACCTCGGACCGTAACCCGCGCCGCCCGCCCACGCAGTGTACGAAGAGTTGAAGATGGCATAGCCGAGAACAGTGATAAGGCATAGCCAAAAAAGTCTCCCCCTGCCCAGGCCGACGACACTCTCCACCGCATCGTTATCTGTACTCCTTTTTGCGAGCGAATACAGCCCTGGCACTATCAGCAGCAAAAACGGCGAGACAAAAAATATGCCGCGAAAAGGGCTCACCATCAACATCAGGAACGGGATGAGTTCCGGCATTCTCACGCCGAAAAGACCCTGTGACTGAACCTCCCTCGCGATCGGCATCGCCTCGTGGGCATAGGGGAAACTGAGCATGTCACCAAAGCAGGCGTAGTTATACAAGAGGATTAAAAAAACACCGGGGATGCACCCGAGGGCAAAAATGATGGTATCTCCGATCCGCCGGAAAGAGAATGCAGTGAAGATGAATATCACGCACAGAATGAGCATCACCTGGTAGTCAGCCGCGACCGCGAGCCCGCCGAGCACTCCCGCCACCAGAAGCGACGAGCGGGCGAAACGGCCCCTCGACTCCGCTCGGGACAAGCTCGTCGGCGAAATGGCGGAAGCCAAGACTCTTCTCCATTTTAGCAATACTATAAAACAGCCGAATAACAGTACGGCAGCGAGCTGGTGTCCCACAAACTGAGTGCTGTATGGGAAGGCCATGGTCCCCAGGCTGTAGGCGACGACGAGCAGATCGGCATAATATTCAGATCGCACGAAACGGTTGAGAACATCGTGCAGGAGAAGGGCCAGGAGCACGCTCGGCAGGGCGATCACGCACACCTGAACCAGGTAGAGATAAACCCAGTCGGGAATGGCGAAATACCTTCCGACTGTTTCCCATGCCAACCAGTACACAGGAACGGCGAGGAACGATGTCGCGGGAGCCTTCCCGCTGTAGTAATGGCCCTGATAAAACGCGGCGTCTATTCCGCCGAGGTAATATTTCTCTATGGAAAAGCTCCGATCGAGCGCGAGGCTTTTGGCGAGATAGAACCTGACGCTGGTGTTCGTACCGAAATTTTCCGGGGACGGCGGCGGCACGAAAAAGGTGTAGGCAATCAGAATGGTGCACGTCAGCGCCGCGCAGTGCAGCATGCGATTGGACCGCTTGGCCATAATTCCCCTTATCCTCTCGGGAGAAAGAATGACACCCGCTAGCGTTCTCCTTTTCCCATCTTCAGTCGCCCGCCTACTACCGCGAAAAAGACTATTATATATAACAAGATTATGGTGAAGATATTGATGTATGAGGCACCCTTAAACTGGAAGTTCTTCGGCCTTATGGAAAGCCATACGCTGTCGAGCCATCCTGTGCGCTGGCCAAGCTCGACGCCATAATCGACCCCGTCAATGCGGCATCTGGTCACTTTGACCTTCCCGTCAAGCATGTGGCCGTACGGGTCCCAATCCCTCCCCTGTCCGATCAGGCGCGCCGTGATGGTATTGATCCCCCGTATCGAACAGAGATAATTTATGATGGTCACCTTGAATCCACTCTCCCGTAATGCCTCATAGGTGAGGGGGTATGAGATCCCCCACCAGAAGCTGTAGAGTTTATTCCCGTCACCCCGATAGGGGCCCAGGGTGTGATTCGCGAGTCGGATCAAAAAGTAGGAATCCCCTGACACACGAACTGCGTCACCCGGCCTCATGCCGGTGAATTGCAACTCATATTCCCCTCTGCCTCCATACCAATTCAGGGTAGATGGAGGTTCAAGCATGGTGTTGCAATTTACCGCCTCCGGGAATCCATTGTCAGGATAGGAGAAGGGATTCCCTGCGAAACGCATGCTGAAGAACGACAGCCCCCAGAGTAAAAGGAGCGCTCCGCAGAAAAGGCGTCTGAATGTCAGGCTGATTTCCCTTGAAAGGGCTCCGGCATTCTGCCTCCCACCTTGTGCTGGCAGATATATCCACACGAAGAGGAAGGACGCAATGAGATAGAGATATCCCCAGACGTACAGGGAGATAGGTTCCTTGAGCCTATCCCAGAATACCAAGGCTCCGGGACTGATCGACATGAAATTCAACACCCTGAGGAGACAGTAGCTACCGTTCATTTCCTCGTCAAGAAGATAAAAGAAGACCAAAATAATCGCATAGGCAGCATTGGCGAAGATGAGCGCCCCTTTTCTTTTGGCCAGCACTGCAAATGGGATTACGAAAATGAAATATTGCGGGGCATTCTTCACAGAGAAAAGCAGGAGAAGAGCGAAGTAGAGCCCCATCGAACGAAATAGTGTGATCTTGCGGAACAAAACGAGGAACCCTGCCACCAGAACAAGAACGATGGCAATCCATTGAAACGAAAAGTCCGCGCTCGTAAACAGCCGCCTGACGAACCAGGCATATAGCCCCTCTCCCTGTGCCGCCATCGCGATACGGTTCAAACCGAAACGGCAGACGTAGCTATGACCGATGGCATCGGCGTACGTCTTCGCCCACCCTATTGTGCACAGCCAGGGAATTTCCGGGATTATAAAGAAAAGGGCGACGCTCATATAAAAAATGGCCTTATCCCTCGTACGACTGCTCCTGTCGAAGATAAACAGGGGGAGCAGGAGGAGCGGGAAGGCCTTGATGCTCACCGCGACAGCCCAGCTCATACCCGCCAGGATTTTCGAGGGTGCCCCTTTTGCATTATAGAGGGCCAGCCCGGTGATCATCAGGAATAGAACCGTCGCGTCTGATTGCACGTGGTAATGGATGGCGAACATGGCAACCGGATTAAAGGCAAGCATGATAAACCACCATGGGGAGGACCCGGTTCTGCGGTTGTGAAAAATTGTCACCACAATATACGAACAGGCAATCCAGCTGAGTGCGTGAATACACTTCGCACACGTCGTGAGAGGGATATCACATAGACATGACAGCAGATGGGGGATGGCGAGGACACTGAACGACGCGCTGAAATAGTGGCAGCGCCCGCTCGGCATACCAAATGCATACTGGCTGTAATAGCTAAAAAAGTTGGCCCCATCGACACCGGTATAGTTATGGAATGCCATAACCGCGTGAACTACTATCGCACTCCAAACATACGGCGTCAAGGAAGCGCGCGCGTGTGCTACAGCCCGATTAGGATTCTCCGATAGCCCTTTCATAACACAGGGGATAAACGCACGACGCACCTATGAGTACCTATCCCTCCGACGGCACCTGAACAAGTATTTGCTCCCCCTCCTTCGAACATTCGCGCGGATTCCCCAGCGGATGAACTTTCGTCTTCCGCCCCACATCCTTTCCGTTATCCACCACTATGACGTGGAATGATACTATAGTGCGCCTCTTCCTTCCATAATATACGCGGTTGCCATAAGTCCTGATAAATAAGAAGTGCCTACGCCATCTCGCGGCGCACCATGAGGCACTCGAGATTAAGACCATACCGCAACCACCATTATCATTCTTCTGGCATGCCTTTCTTTTCGGCAAGCGCAATGAGACTGAGCCCGAATGGGAGTGTGCATCTCCGCAACAGAAACCGTTCTGCACCCATAATCCCCTCAAACATGCGATTAAAAGGTGGAGGGGGAAACCAGAAATCAGTTCTATAGCGCGCACCCTTCCGCAAGGGGAGGATGAGCTTTCTGAGCAGCCGAATAATAATCGCGGGGAGGCAGAGCAGTGAATTATAATACGAGATGTAACTGATTTCGAATCCAGATTGTGCCAGTTCCTTTTGAAGGCGGGAGCGATTATAACGCCTCAGATGCCCGAAGGCGAGGTCATGCTCGCTGAAGATGCATTGACCTGCGGGCACGGTGACGAGCAGGAGAGTGCCTGCGGCCACAGATGAAGAGAGCGTGGCAAGAAAGCCCACAGTATCTTTCAGGTGCTCCAATAGGTCGAGGAGGAGCACCCCCTTGATATCACCCTCCATCCCGATGAGGCCATCAAGACCATCTCCAAGAAATACAGGACACCCTGTGCGCTTTCGTGCCACGTCGGCAGCGAATTCGGATATCTCTGTGCCGACCGCCCGGTAATACTTATTGAGCTGTACAAGGTTGCCGCCCGTGCCACACCCAACTTCCACAACGGTGAAGCCCTTCTGCGGGGGGATGTATCTCGTGAGGAGGTCAATGATAATCCTTCTCCTGGCCAGGAACCACCAGTGTGTATCCTCTATCTCACGATGAAGTTCATATCGTGGCAGCGGCATCTCCCTCATGGAATGGTCCCCCGATCTCCTCGGCGATGAGGCTATGGGGCCGACGTTTGACCTCGATGTACACATGCCCCAGATAGCACCCGATGATGCTGATGTAAAGGGAGAGAAAGCCGCCAAGCCCGATGAGAAGGGTGGTATAGGTCGCCCACCCCGGTATAGCCCGACTGGTAAATGCACGGATGCACACGATCACCAGGATCGCGATCAGACTGAGCGCACAGCTTAAAACGCCTATACCGAGGCCAAATTGGAGTGGCGCGCTCGAAAAAGACGTGAGTGCCTCGATGGCCATCTGGACCAGAGTGAATAATGATTGCCTGGGAGTCGCATCGTAGCGCCTGTCTCGGGAATAATGTACCTCTGCCTGGGAAAATCCGACCCACGTCCGCAATCCGGGAATATAACGCACACGCTCCGGGAACTGTGCGATCACGTCGACGGCCCGTCGGTCGAGCAAGCAGAAAAGCCCTGACTGTGGAATCATCGGGGGAGACGCGAGTCGTGTGAAGAGCGAATAAAATGCTTTGAAAAGAAGGCCCTTGAGCACGCCCGCCCTTCGATCTTCTTTGACAGTGTAAACGATCTTTGCTCCATCCCGCCATTTCTGATAGAGCGTTGGAATGAGCTCGGGGGGATCCTCGAGATCGCCGTCAATGATGACCACCGCCCGTCCGCGCGCCTTTTGGAGAGCGGTGGTAACCGCCGCTTGGAGCCCGAAGTTTCGAGAGTGCCGGATGCCGCGGAGGTATGGCTTTTGTCGCGAAAGCCGCGTGATTTTCTCCCACGTCGCATCGCGGCTCCCGTCATCAACGATAATAATTTCAAATTCGCGGCTACAGCTTAAGGCAGCACGGGCGGCACGCTCAACAAATGCCTCGACAACACATTCCTCACACCACATCGGCGCACAGATTGAGAGATCAATCGGAATGCGTTGAGCGTTGAGCGGCGTTTGGCAGAACGGGCACACGCGAGCCACCGTGACACCCGCAGAGGCAAATACCTCCCTGCATTTATTGCACGTATACATTTTCATCATGCACCACACACCAATGCTAGCACGGAGCGATCGTAACGGCAAGTACCTCTCTATCCCCAAAGAAGGGGCGCAGGGAGGGGCTTGTTCATACCCTTCTTTGTTTCCACGGCATCGCCGTGAGTCGCGACGTCATGCCCGACATCCCTTCTCCTAAAAATGAGAAAATCCTCAATTCCCCTATCGAATATATAATTTCCCGCGATGAACTTCTCTATACCTGGATATCTCCCGAGGCTTCTCAGCGAATCGTCACGCGTCCCAGTCGCCCACCAGGCAGGATCGTTTCTCACAATGAGAATAAGCTTCGGCCTGCCCCGAACCAGGGACGCGAGAAGCTCATCACCATAGCGGTCAGGGGACCAGTTGCAACGCAGCGGGAAATTGTGAATAAAGCGCGAGACATGCGGCCTCCCGGCACAATAGTACACGAGTGTCTCGCACCCCCATATAAAAACCGTCTCGTCCGGTCTTGTAGTATGCTTAATGTAATCTGCCACGACCAGGTCTGCGGGCAGGGAGAAATCATCCGAGGTGAACCTCACGTTCATGTAATAATCGTTCAGATCCCTTCGTTTTAGCAACCGGTCTGCGAGCGCGCGCGCGCTGTCCCTATACACCTGCATACAATACACATTATACCGGCTGTTTACGGTAAGGAGCGGTATCGCGACGACAAGCACAAGCACCAGCACTGCCACGCGCCTGAGGGGCTGCGCGTGATGCTTCCGAAACGGGAACGCCAGCGCGGATGAAGCGCCTATCGATAGAGGCGCGGCAAGGGGAGCAAAATGGTAGATGTAGAACTTGTTCTGGATGTAAAGATTCATCAGCGCGGCAAGCGCCCAGAGGGCAATCAGGTTGATTCGGAGACCGGGAGATCTCGTCGTCGCCGCCCAGGCATAGCTGATCAGCGCGAGGATCGCGAGGCTCACAAAACTGAAATGCGAGCTGAAGATGTCGCCGAGATGCAACAAGCCGGACACAGTGTGCGGCGGGGCGCCGACACGGCCGTACTCCCTTGCCCAGGTGAATTCTGTATACAGGAATTCTCTCCAGGCCCCTGTCAAATAAAGATAGACGGCATAACTCCCCACACAGAGAACGAACCCGCCCACCATGCAGGCGAGGCCCCCGAACGTTCTCCTGCTCCTCCCTTTCCCTACCAGCAGCACCACCATGCAGACGGCGAGCATCAATCCCATGGGATACTTGAGATAAAAGGCCGCCCCTACAAGGATTCCCTCTGCGAACGACAGAAAGAGAATCCGCTCCCTGTCGAGGGAGCGGAGCAGCAGAAGAACCGCGAGCGCGAGCGGGAGATTGAGAAAATCGTCCGGCTGCGCGGTGTTCCACCATCCCCTGCTCGCGTAGGCACTCACATAGATAAGGCCGGCGATCACCGCCACGTCATCGCTCTTTGCGATACGCCTGGTGATCTGGAAAAGCACCGCCGCGGTTGCAACCTGCCAGAAAAGGTCCAGCCATCTTATTGCGTGTATTGAATAGCTGAACAAAAACTCACTCAACGCATAGATGTAATAAATCGCAGGGGGTTTCGTATCCCAGAAATCCCTGAAGGGGACCGCTCCTTTGAGCACGAGATGTCCCGCGTAGGCAAACATCCCCTGGTCCCTGCCTGGTGGGTAGATGAGGGTCGGGAGCATTACAAAGAGGGCGAGCCCAACCAGCAGGAGAAGCTTGACCGGCGAGGTATTTTTGCTAAAAATAATGTTCATGTGCGATAATCATTATATGACCTACCTTACAGAGAGCGGAATATATTTCCCGCTTTTTTCATCATAGGCCATGATGGGTTTTTCTTTAAGGTGGTTCCAGCACCGGTAGCCGGCCAGGGCATAGTAGATTTCTTCGTATTGATCAACCGGCCTTCCGAGCCCGTCGATGAGCATAAGTCCCTTGCCTTCCTCTGTGTGCTTCAACCAAAAGTCCAGAGATTCTGAAGGGGTGGACTTGACGTCATACCATACTATAACACGATAAATGCTGGGATTATCCAGATTAGAAAGATTTTCCGGATATGCCAGCAGATGATGGATCGGGAGGAGCAGGCAAATCAGTATGCCGGCCCATTTGAGCCCCGCAGGCCGGGTTTCCCGACCGGTCAGATAATACCAGACGATCGCGTAGACGGCATAGATTGCCGCTAGGATTCCCGTGCACCGGCGGATGCCCGGCGCGTTCATGTCCAGATTGGGAAGAATAAGATTGAGGACAAGCAACAACCAGCTGAGAAGCAGGACGAGCCGGAGCGACCTTCTTGTAAAAAACAAAACTATCCCTGCAATCATGACAAATGCAACCGGGATGATCCCCGTCGCGCCTGAAAATTCGGTGCGTGAGAGCTCGAAGTGATAACCCTGGCCCCGCACAACCAGTTCTCTGAAGACAACTTTCAGACATCCGGCAAGAGCGGACAGATCCGGCTTGATGCCGCCTCCGCCGCGGAATAAGCCCCTTGTCGTAACTGGGTCATAAACGAGAATACTTCTGTTCTTTACATACAGGAAGCCGACCAGTAAGGGCACCATGAAGGCAGCAATGCTTAAAAGCACATTTCCCGTTACATACAGGGCACCGCGCATTTTAGCCCGCTTCCCGAGCTGTCGAAGATACAGAATAATCAGAACCGGCAGGTAAAGGATAAAAACAGGATACGACGTGCACGCTATCATAACCAGTCCCCAGAGCGCTATTTGTATGATGGCAACCAGCCATTTCTTATCGAAATTGAGCTTCGTTACCAGAAAGAGACAAATGGGGAAGTACTGAAGATCGAAGCCGTAGCCGCCTTGCATCATGCTGAAATAGAGAAAAATCGGCGAGAGTCCTATAGTGATAAGGGGCAGCCAGGCCCTGCCTGCGCCCATCAAGTTCCGAAGCACGCCTGCCAGGCAAAAGATTGAAACGAGATGGATTGCCAGCCGGACGATCTTGGCCGTGTGAAGTCCGAAGCCAAAGCAGTTATAAACAAAAAGCAACAGACCGTACCACCCGATGTTGGTTGACGCCCCGTTGTAGACAATGCGGTGCTGTAGCAAATACACGTTGCGAACAGATTCCATCAGTTCTTCATAACGGATCTGATTCATGGAGCGGAAGGAGTAAACGGCCTGTAAGCCAAAAAGCAGCGCTGCAAGCCACCAGTAGAGTGAAACCGTAGCACCGGTTTTCCCTGAAATAGACTTGCTCGATAAGTTCTGCAAGAAATTGAACCCCTGAAATAGTTTTCCCGTAACCGGCGAGTAACCGACTCCAAACCTCATAATCCCTTACTGATTAAGCTAAATAAGGAAGATTGCGCCCAAGATAATCGAAAAGCTCACCTGAGCGGATGAGGCAGGGCGCCCCGCCGGCAAGCCAGAGCGCAAAAATACAGCCCCAGAATTGCCAGTGCCCCTAATGTTATTCGCGCACCCAGAGCAAACGATCGCGACTCATAGCGGAATGTCACCATGTGCGCCCCCGCATCAAGTGCAACCGCCCTGAATGCATAGTTCGCGCGGAGTATTTCATTGCGCTGACCATCGACGTACGCCATCCATCCTGGATAATAGACATCGCTCAGGACAAGCACGCCAGCATCGGGGAGCGTCGCTCTGATGACGACCTCCCGCGGGAGCGAGCTCGTCAGCTCAACCCGGGTTATCTGTCCCGCCACCATCTTCTCAGGCAACGTCACGCCCGGTTTCTTCTCAAGGATGACCTCGCGGGCGAAATCAAAATGCTCACCCAATTCGTGAAGAATTTTCTCGCGATCGGAAATAATCCGGGCTTTATGGACCACGTATGCGCGGGGAATGGGTGTCTCCCGCTCATAGATATTTGTCCCGTCGCCTCCAAAACTCAGCCGATAGCCCGCCCTCATAAAACGCTGCTCCGCGGGAAGGATCAGATATCGGAGGCCAAGTGCCTCCAGCATCGGCGTGACGGTGTTGATGGCAAAGGTGAGCTGCGTTGCGGAGGAGACCCCCTGTGAGAAATCCACATATTCCTTGTAACTTCCCACGTTCGTCGTCTCATACCCATCAATGGCATAGATCCCCACGTTCATGTTCTGATTGGCGCCGGGCACTGCGATACTGGGGGCGAGGATTCTGAAGTCCGAACGGTCAGACGTAAAAAAATCAGCCACTCCCCTCGGCCAGTAGCAGGACGAGAGCGGGCTCACCATGATGTACTTCGAACCGTAGTGCCAGAGGTCAGTGAGGGAGATGCAGAGGATGAGCGCGCTCACAATCGCCGGCCATTGTTTCTTGTGCGTTGCAATCAAGATAACAGAAGATGATACTCCCAGCCAGATGGCAGCAGTGAGAATGCCTCTCCACGCAACGTGGTAGGTGGCGCGTATCAGCTGGATGTCTGCGGGATGGGGCGGAGGAGTCCCCTCAAAACCCCTCGCTGCGCGATAACGTAATGCCGCCTGCCAGAGAGAGGAGCGTTCCCCTCCGCTGGCGGCCATGACCAGACAGAGCAGCAGAAGAAGAAGGGCCAGCGCAAGCGTTGCGCCGCCAACGATCAGGAATTGCTTTTTTCTTTCCCCGGAGCACCTGGTCACACAGTGGCACCCATACCCTGCAAGCACGGAGAGAGAAAACGTCGTCAGGAATATGAATTTAGCCTGCCCCCTGAAGAGGGTAAAGCCGGGAACGTGATAGTAGAATATTTTAAAAAGCGGAGAATAGGCCCCGAATGCCAGCAGGAGTGAAAAGAGCGCCAATCCTGAAAAGAACAAGGTATAGCGATTCCGGATAAACAGCGATCCTATCAACGCAAGCACGAGTGGGAGGATTCCCACATAGGCGCAGGTCTCCCAGAGCAGCCATCTCCCCCAATATCGCACCTCGTGCATGTCACCCAAGAAACCGGGGACAAGGAAAGTGACGATATTCTCCGGAGGGAAAGAAACATCGCTCACCGCCTTTGGATCACGAAGCAACGTGCGACTTGAGTGAGTGGTGAATTCCATGCTCGGGAATAGCTGGATCGCGGAGAGTGCAATGCCCACCACAAGAATGACCACGATGCCCCCGCATACGTATCCGAGGGGCGAAATACTCCCCGCCCCGCGGCAGTCGATGAGCCCCCGGAACAGCAGATACAGCACAAGCGCACCCAGGCAATACGCCATGTATTGGGGGTGCCCGGCAAGGACCTGCAGCGCGAGCACGGCCCCCCCGAGGATATAGTAGCGCATCTCCTTCTTGCGCAACGCAATCTCGGCGAGGAGCAGGGAGAGCGGGAACCAGGACAACGGATTGAATATATGGCCCGGAAAAAGCTGGACGAGGTACGGCCCGGAGAAGATAAAGGTGAGTGCAGAAACGAGCGCGCTGAAGCGGTCTCCCAGGAGATACCTCACGAACGCGTACGTGAGGACACCGGTGAGAAAGAAATGAAAAGCGATCGAGTAGTTAAGGGCGCTGTGGACAGGTATAAAGAGGAATATGAGGTTGAGGGGATAGAATATTGCGGAGTGCCAGTTTGCAACAAATGGCACCCCGCAGAAGAGATACGGATTCCAGAGCGGGATCACTCCCTTTTTCAGAAGACCAAACCCGAAGAGCCTCAAGGGATATATGTGGTGGGTGAGATCGAGAAAAATGGGATGGCTGAGGATAACCTGGGAATTGAAGAACGATTTCCTGAAAAGGGCAACTGTAACAAAGAGAAGGAGCAGGATACAATACCGATCTCTCAACCGCGGCATCGCTTCCTCGGGTGCATTGTTACTCATTACGTTCTCGTGGAGATTGTCAGTGCAGACGCTTTACGCGCCAAAACTATCACCAACACTGATTCACTGTGCACACCAGCATAATTTTGTACTGTGCCCCCTGTCAGACAATCCTTCCGTCAACCATCCTCAGGTGCCGGTGGGCTATGGCCGCGAGGGCATCATTGTGTGTGACGATGACGAATGTCTGCCCCGAGCGCGCGTTGAGCTCCGCGATGAGCTGGTGGAGCTCGGCGCTCGTGCGCGTGTCGAGGTTGCCGGTCGGCTCGTCGGCGAGCACCAGGCTCGGCTCATTCATGAGCGCCCGCGCAATGGCAACACGCTGCTGCTCGCCGCCGGAGAGCTCGGCCGGCTTGTGCCGGATTCGATCCCGCAGCCCCACGAGCCCCAGGAGCTCTTCCGCCCGCCGCTCGCGTTCCGCCCCCCTGGCGAACTTCCCCTCCGCGTACACGAGCGCGGGCATGAGGACATTCTCGAGGGCGGTGAACTCAGGCAGAAGATGGTAGAACTGGAATACAAAACCGATGCGGAGGTTCCTGAGCCTGGCGCGTGCGTTCTCCGAGAGGAGGAACAGATCCTGCCCCTCGATCAGCACGCTGCCGCTGTCCGGGCGGTCGAGTGCTCCCATCAGATGGAGGAGGGTGCTCTTCCCGACTCCTGAAGGTCCCACAATCGAGAGTATCTCTCCGCGGGATATCGAGAGATCAATCCCCCTGAGCACATGCAGCCGCGTTTCCCCGCTCAGGTAGGACTTGCACAACCCCCTCACCTCGAAGAACGGTTCCTCATGACTGGGCGGAGCAACGCCTGAGAGGCTACTCATAGCGCAGCGCCTCCACCGGGTCGAGCCGGGAGGCCTGCCACGCCGGATAGAGCGCAGCAGCCGTGCTCAGGGCGATGGCGATGGCGGCGGTCAGGGAGATCCTCACCCATGACAGTTCCACGGGGATCTTGTCCAGGTAGTAGATATCGCTCTTGAACAACTGGAACCCCGTGAGCCAGCCGATGAAATCCGCGATCGGATTGATCGAATCCGAAAAGAGGTATCCCGCCGCCACCCCCATGAGGGCGCCTGTGATGCCGATGAGCGCGCCCTCCATCGTGAAGATGGTCATGATGCTGCGGGGTTTTACCCCGATCGCCTTCAGAATCCCGATATCCTTCGTCTTCTCCATCACCACCATGATCATGGTGCTCGCGATATTGAGGGCGGCGACGAGCACGATGAGGGCGACAATAAAGAACATGACCTTCTTCTCCATCCTCACCGCGGCGAAGAGGTTGGGGTTCTTCTCCATCCAGCTCTTGACCAGATACGGGGAGGGGAACGCCGTCTTGAGCTCCCGTTCCACCCTGCGCGTCAGGTCCATATCTCTAATCTTCACGCTCACGCCATGGACCGCGCCATCGAACCGGAAGAGCTTCTGAGCGGTGTTCAGGTCAACATAGACGAGCGAGGAGTCGTACTCGTACATGCCGGAGTTGAAAATGCCGGCGATGACCCGGTCGAGCACGACGGGGACGGGCCCCGCGGGGGTCTGCACCTCAACGGGGGAGACGATCTTGACCTCGTCGCCCACGTCAAATCCCATATCCTTCGCGAGCTCCTCCCCCACGATGATCCCGGCCCCCGATTCGAGGAGATTCCCCTGCGCAATGTACTTCCTGAGCGCGGTCGTCTTCCCCTCGCGCAGGGGATCAATTCCCTTCACAACCACGCCGCGCGCCTGCCGTGCGCCCCTCACAATCACCTGGCCGATGATATACGGCGCCGCGGCGAGCACGTCCGGGAGCTGCTCGGCATTCCTGATCACCCCCTCGTAGTCCCGCATCACCGGCCTCACCTCGATCGTGAGCTCGGAATACACTCCAATCACCTTATCCTTCATCTCGCGCTCAAACCCGCTCATCACCGCGAGCACCACGATGAGCGCCATCACCCCGAGCGCCACGCCTGCCAGGGATATCACGGTGATAAAGGAGATAAAGCGGTGCTTGCGCTTCGCCTTGAGGTACCTGAACCCCACGAACAGTTCGAATGGGAGTTGCATGAGATACACCTTGATGCTGATGCTGTTTCACCACGGAGACACGGAGAACACGGAGAACAAGAGATTATTACAAAGGGCAAAAGAACCGAATGAATAACATACCTGGAAGCTCCACCACAGAGGGTATGAGACTGCTTTCATAAGCCATATCCTTACTCCGTGCTCTCCGTGCCTCCGTGGTAAAAATCCCTACGATATTTTCGTCTCACCTCTCAAGTCCCACTTCTGACTTATCTTCCGGTTTTAATTGCGGGAACAGGATCACGTCCCGGATGGACTCCCTGCCGCTGAAGAGCATGACGAGCCTGTCAACACCGATCCCCAGCCCCCCCGCCGGCGGCATGCCGTACTCGAGCGCCCTGATGAAGTCCTCATCCATCCGGTGCGCCTCATCGTCTCCCCTGTCCCTCGCGGCCCGCTGGGCCTCAAACCGCTCCCGCTGGTCGAGGGGATCGCAGAGTTCCGAGAAGGCGTTGACAACCTCCAGGCCGCCGATGAAAAGCTGGAATCGCTCCGTGAGTAGTGGCTTCTCCGGTATCTTTTTCGCGAGGGGGGAGAGCGCAACGGGATAGTCAATGAGGAAGGTGGGCGCGATCAGGATGGGGACCACGCGGCTCTTCACCACCTCATCCACGATCTTGGCATATGTTTTCGGCCCCTCGATCTGGAGCTCCAGCCTCGCCGCAGCCGCCGCGGCCGCCGCTTCTCCCCTCTCGGGAGAGAGGTCCTCGCCCGTGTGCGTTCGTACCGCCTCAAGAATGGGCAGGCGCGGCCAGGGTGGCGAGAGGGAGATGTCGTGTCCGCGAAAGCTGATGCGCTCAGACCCCAGCACCTCCCGCGACAGCGTGCCGATCATCTCCTCGACAAGCTCCATGATGTTCCTGTAGTCGGCGTACGCCTCGTAGAGCTCGAGCATCGTGAATTCGGGGTTGTGCCTGGTGGAGATGCCCTCGTTGCGGAAATTCCGGTTGAGCTCGTAAATCTTCTCCATTCCCCCGACGAGCAACCTCTTGAGGTACAGCTCCGGCGCCACGCGCAGGTAGAGATCCGTGTCGAGCGCCCGATGGTGGGTGACGAACGGCCTCGCGGTCGCCCCCCCGGGGAGCGGCTGCATCATCGGGGTTTCAACCTCTATAAACCCGCGCGCATCCAGAAACGCGCGCAGGCCGCTGATGACGCGGCTCCTGAGCATGAACACGCGGCGCGATTCCTCGTTGGACATGAGATCCAGGTACCGCTGCCGGTAGCGGGTCTCCACATCGGCGAGGTTGTACCAGTGCCTGTCTTCCTTGCTCTTGCCGAGCGGAGGCTCCCTGAGGGCTTTCACGAGGATCTCGATGCGCTTTACCTCAAGCGTCTTTTCGCCCATTTTTGTCGTGAAAAGCTTCCCCTCCACGCCGACGATATCGCCGGTATCGAGATTTTTCACCTGGGAGAACACGTCGCTCCCGAGCACATCCTGCCTCAGATAGAGCTGGATCTTTCCGCTCGCATCCCGGAGGTCGGCAAAGATAGCCTTCCCATGCCCCCGCATTGAGACAAGCCTGCCCGCGAGGCGCGCCTCCCCCCCTTCGGTAAAACGTTCCACGGCTTCGCCCACCGCCTGGCGGCGCGGGAATGCGTCCTGGTACACGCGCGCCCCCGCCTCGCGGAGCCGCTTCAGTTTCTCCAGCCTCTGTTCGTACAGGTTGTCTATTTCCATTGCCTCACCCGAAACCGCTCCTCAGTTCTCTAACCACTGAAAACACTGAATATTCTGAATCGTTGTTTCTCCAGTGATTTCTGTGTCTTCAGTGGTTAAAACATTACACGATCTTCTCCGTGCCCTCCGTGCCCCTGCCTGCCGGCAGGCAGGTCCGTGGTGAAAACCAATTAAACAAAAGCGCACGGGCGCTCCATTCCTCCACGCCCGCGCGCCTCGCGTGCTGCGCCTCTTCAACAACCTCACTGCGCCTGAATGGGTTGCTCCTGTGCGGGTGGGGGCGGGGCATCAGGCGGCTTCTGCTGCAATGGCCCCTCCGGCGCCTCGACCCACGGATTGTACTCGGGCTGAACCAATCCATTCCATTCTGTTTTCGGCAACGGCATGGGGAAGGTTGCAAGGTCCGCCGCGCCCGAGAGGACACGCAGCGGCACCATGATGATTCCCTTCCCCACTCCCATCGGGGCTCCCCGCATGATGCCCTTTTCCTTACACATCGCGTACGGCTGGTAGGGAAGTTCCAGCCAGCAGCCCAGCACGTTGGAGAATCCCCTGTCCGCCTTATGGCTGACATCGTCCCAGTAACCGGCAAACGCAACCGCGCTCAGCACCACGAGCAGGATCCCCGCGCATAATACACGTATCACACTCATGCCCTCCTCCTTTCCAACCGGGTGAGATTGTACCGTATATTCGCTCCCCGCGTAAAGCCCATTGCCTTTTTTCTTTTCACTATTCACCATCCACTTTTCACTCTCCACTGTGTCTGAGGTACGCCTCGATAAACGGCTGGATCTCTCCATCCATGACCGCCTGCACATTGCCTGTTTCATGCCTGGTCCGGTGGTCCTTGACCATCTGGTAGGGCTGGAAGACGTAGGAGCGGATCTGGCTTCCCCAGGCAATTTCCTGTTTCTCCCCCCGCTCCTTTGCAAGTTCCTCCTCTTTGATCCGCCGGAAGTGCTCCGCCACGCGCGCGGTGAGCACGCGCATCGCGGTCACGCGGTTCTTGTACTGCGAGCGCTCGTTCTGGCACTGCACGACGATCCCGGTCGGGAAGTGCGTGATGCGGACGGCGGAGTCCGTCTTGTTCACGTGCTGGCCGCCCGCCCCGTGGGCGCGGAAGGTGTCGATCCTCAGATCCTCGTCCTTGATCTCGATCTCCTGCTCTCCCTCCACCTCCGGCACCACGTCCGCCGATGCGAACGAGGTGTGCCGCCGCTTATTCGAGTCGAACGGGGAAATCCGCACGAGCCGGTGAACGCCGCGCTCCGCCTTAAGGTAGCCATAGGCGTAGGCTCCCCTGACGGACAGCGTGACGCTGCGGAATCCGGCCTCCTCGCCCGGGGTCATGTCGAGGACCTCCACCGCGCACCCGCGCTGCTCCGCCCACCGCCGGTACATCCGAAGCAACATCGCGACCCAGTCGCAGGACTCGGTGCCGCCGGCCCCCGCGTGGATCATCATGATCGCCCCCGCCTGGTCGTGCGGGTCAGCCAGCATCGACTTGAGCTCGAGCTCGCGGTACTCGCCTTCGACGCGCTCGAGGTCCTTCGCCAGTTCTGGGGCGGAGCTCTCGTCCCCCTCAGCCCTGATGAGTTCGAGGAATACGCCGATGTCCTCCGCTTCCTTGCTGATCTTCTCCCAGCACCCGACTGTCTCCTTGATCCTGCTGAGCGTTTCGGTGACGGTCCGTGCGCCGGCCTGGTCGCTCCAGAAACCCGACCTGCCTATCTTCTCCTCGAGGCCGGAAATCTCCTTCCGCTTGCCGGGGACGTCAAAGGTAGTCTCCGAGCTTCTGCAGGCCATCAATGAGCCGCATTTGCCGGTCGATCAGTTCGTCAAGCATATAACCCTCCGGATAAATCCCAAATCCCAAACCTTAAATCCCAAATCCAAAATCCCAAATCCCAATATAGCAACTGCATCTCCAGGCGGCAATCGTCACATAATCAGGAGCGCCTGAACAGCCTCCCGCAGAAGATGGTGAGTACTGCCGCCAGGCAGTAGATCGAAAAAACATTCCCCCACTTCGTATACAGCGTGGGTGTTCCCCCGATCCGGATGTTCTCCACCGCCGTTCCCTGGACGCAGAGCTCCCTTCCCAACGCATCCCGCAGAACATGATACACCCTTCCATGTCGATCGATGAAGCATGAGAGGCCGCTGTTGGTGGCCCGCACCATGGGAACCGCGTTTTCAACGCACCGGAACACCGCGTAGGCGGCGTGCTGGTATGGCTGGCTCGACCTGCCGAACCAGGCATCGTTCGTTATATTGACGAGGAACCGCGCCCCCCGCTGCACGGCCTCGCGCGCGAGATCGGGGAATATGTCCTCGAAACAGATGAGCGGGGCGAAGTCCACCTGAGAAATCGAGAAGACGGTCGCGGTCTTCCCCTGGCTGAAGCCCTCCTCGAAGGGGACGAGCTTTTTCAGGAACGGAAAAAACCGCTTGCACGGGATGATCTCGCCGAAGAGGACGAGGTGGATCTTGTCGTAGCGCGCGACCGGGCCCCCCTGTGCGTCAAGAAGGAAGGCGCTGTTGAAATAGTCAGTGCCGCGGTCCGTCGCAATCGCGTGCGTACTGCCGAAGAAGAGCGGCGTCCGCGTCTCCTGCTGGAGCGCGGCAAGCGAGTCCCTGAGAACCGGGTCATACATGTAGTAACCGGGCGCCGAGGTCTCCGGCCAGACAATGATGTCCGGTTTCTCGTTCATGACCGAGAGGGTGAGGTCATGGAAGCGTTGGATAATCTCCCGCTGGAAACCCTCCCCGAATTTTTCTTCCTGTGGCACATTCCCCTGGATGACGGCGACCTTGACCAATTTCGCCTCCGGGGCGCCTATGACAAGGCTCACGGCGCCATACGCGGAGCACAACCCCACCACCAGGAATGTCGCGGCAGCCGGCGCCACGCATCGCCGGCCGCGCCTGAGCGCACACTCGTATATCACCGCGTTCACGAGCACGACGATGAATGACACGCCATAGACCCCGGTCAAAGAGGCTATCTGTATGAGGTGCAGAAACCGGTACTGCGTCGCTCCCAGCACACCCCAGGGAAGCCCCGTTAAGGCGTACGTCCGAACGTATTCCAGGGCGGTCCAGAAGAGCGGGGCGAAGAGCCAGCCGGGTACTCTCCCTTCCCGGCGCACCCAGTTCATGCCGATCCCGAAAACCGGGAAGTAGAGGGCGAGATAGAGCGTGAGGACGAAAAAGCCAGCGACAGTCACGTTATTGAGCCAGTAGAAGAGGCTCCAGTAAAAGGCGACTCCCCCCGCGTACCCGATCCGGAGTGTCTCCTTCCATCCCCTGCCTTCGATGGCCGTGAAAAAAGGTATCAGGCAGATCCAGGCGAGGCAATTCCAGTCCGTGTTCGGGAAGGACACGGTCATCATCAGACCGGATAAAATCGACAGGAGGTATGGTTGCATAAAAGTTCAAACGGTTTAAACCCCTGCACTCAGGTTCAAACCGTTCAAATTGTTGAAATTGTTAAAGTCGTTCACCGTATCGAATCAAACGGCTCCAACGACTTAAACGATTACGATTGCCCGCAGCACTTCTTGTACTTCCTGCCGCTGCCGCAGGGGCATGGCTCGTTGGGACCCACCTTCTTGTCCTTCCTCACAAATGGTTTTTTCACGGGCTGCTCTCCCTCGTCGCCCCCGCCCGCTGAATATGCGAGCTCACCCCGCGCCCCCACTCCCGCGAGGGCCGGTTCTTCCTCCTCGGCCATGTGGAAGGCGCTCACTTCCCTGTGCACGTACTGCTGCGCCGATGGCTCCTGGGCAATCTTCCGCATCGCCTCGGGAGAAAAGGTGATCCGGAAGATGCCGCTCACGATCTCTCCTTTCACGCTCCCCATCATCTCGGCGAACATATCAAAGCCTTCCCTCTTGTACTCCACCAGCGGGTCCTTCTGACCATATGCCCTGAGGAAGATGCCCTCGCGCAGCGCATCCATGTTGTAGAGGTGCTCTTTCCAGAGCCGGTCCACCACGCTGAGCATGAGGAGGCGCGTGAGCCGCTGCATCGCTGACTCCGCTCCCTCGCCGGCCTGGCCCATCTGCCGCGACGCCTCATCTTCGAACCGCCCCTTCCGTTCGTAGGCGGAAGAGAGCGCGGACACTATCGCCGCCCTGACCTCCTCAGGGCCGAACCCTTCCTTTTCGAGGTCCGCCGGTTTGAGAAACACGGGGAACGTAAGATTGAGCCAGCGGAGGAAACCGTCCAGGTCCCACTCATCCCGGTGAGCCCCCTCGGGAATATAGAGGGGGAGCTTTTCATCAACGGCCTCCGTGATCAGCTCCATCACCATGCCCGTGGGGTCATCGGTCCTGAGAATCTCTTCCCGAAACTCGTAGATGACCTCCCGCTGCTTGTTCATCACGTCATCGTACTCGAGCGTGTGCTTCCGGACGGCGAAGTTGCGCTGCTCGACACGCTTCTGCGCGGTCTCAATAGACTTGGTGAGCAGCGGGTGGACGAGCTCTTCGCCCTCTTTCATCCCGATCCTGTCCATGACCCTCGCAATACGGTCTGAACCGAACAGCCGCATGAGGTCGTCCTCGAGCGAGAGATAGAAACGCGACGAGCCCGGATCCCCCTGGCGCGCGCTCCGCCCGCGGAGCTGACGGTCTATACGCCGCGCCTCATGGCGCTCCGTGCCGATGATGTGCAGGCCGCAGGGCGGGTCGTCCCCGCACTCGAACATCCGCACCGTCTTGCCATCCGGCGGCTGGGCCGCGCGCCTGCATTCTTTTTCTCTCGCGCACTTCATGCAGCACCAGCGCGCACCCTCCACGATGCACTCAGGATTGACGACCCCCTCGCCGAGCTTGATATCGGTGCCGCGCCCGGCCATGTTCGTGGCGATGGTGACCGCGCCCTTCTGTCCCGTCCCGGCGATGATCTCCGCCTCCTGCTGGTGGTGGCGCGCGTTGAGGACGGAGTGCGTGATCCCGCGCCGCTGGAGGAGCCGACTGAGCACTTCCGACTGCTCAACGCTTATGGTCCCGACCAGCACCGGTCTCCCCTTCTTGTTCAACGCTTCGATCTCGTCAACGACCGCGTTGTATTTCTCGCGGCGGGTCTTGTAGATCACGTCGTGGTGATCTCTCCGCCGCACCGGCTCGTTCGTCGGGATGACGACCACATCGAGCTTGTAGATCTGGTGGAACTCATTCGCCTCGGTCTCCGCCGTCCCCGTCATTCCGGCAAGTTTCTTGTAGAGACGGAAGTAGTTCTGGATCGTGATCGTGGCGAAGGTCTGGGTCTCCTGTTCAACCTTTACCCCCTCCTTGGCCTCAACCGCCTGGTGGAGCCCGTCGCCCCAGCGGCGTCCCGGCATGAGCCTCCCGGTAAACTCATCCACGATGATGACGCGGTTGTCCTGCACGACATACTCCACGTCCTTTTCATAGAGGCCGTACGCCCTGATCAGCTGGATGAGGCAGTGCAGCTTCTCTCCGACCTCAATCTGGCGCTGCTGGAGCTGCTGCTTCCTGCGCTCCTTTTCCTCAGCGCTGAGTCCCTCGATCTCATCAATCTCCTGGAACCCCGTGATGATATCCGGCATGACAAACGACTGCTGGGCGCTGGGGTCAAGCACCTCGTGCCCCTTCTCTTTGATGTCGATATCGTGCCCCTTCTCGTCAATCTCGTAGTAGAGATCTTCGAGGAGCTTGAACTTCTCCTCTTTCTTGAGATCAACCCTGAGGTCGAGGTCCACGCGGTCAACGAGCCTCCTGATCTCCGGACCCTCCATGAGCTTGAGGAGCTGCCTGTTCTTAGGCGCCCCCTTGCTCACGAGATAGATCTTGCGCCCCGCCTCATAGCGCTTGTCTTTATGATCGAGTTCTTCCTTGGCTTCGGTAATCAGCTTGTTACAGAGTGAGGTCTGCTTGCGCACCAGCTCATCCGCCCTAGGCTTGAGCTTGTCGTACTGCTGCGTGGTGACCATCACCGGGCCCGAGATGATGAGCGGCGTCCTGGCCTCGTCGATGAGGATGGAATCCACCTCGTCCACGATGGCGTAGTGGTGCCCCCGCTGCACCTGGTCATCCAGGCTCATCGCCATGCCGTTGTCCCGCAGGTAGTCGAACCCGAATTCGCTGTTCGTGCCGTAGGTGACATCCCTGACGTAGGCCGCCCTGTGCTCCTCGTGCGGCATATCGTGCTGGATGCACCCGACGGTGAGGCCGAGGAACTCGTAGACCGGGCCCATCCACTGCGAGTCACGCCGGGCGAGGTAGTCGTTCACCGTCACGAGGTGAACATTCTCGCCCGTGAGGGCGTTGAGGTAGAGCGGCATCGTCGCGACGAGCGTCTTCCCCTCCCCCGTGGCCATCTCGGCGATCTTCCCCTGGTGGAGGACGACGGCGCCCATGAGCTGGACGTCAAAGGGGATCATGTCCCAGGCGACCTCGAGGCCGCAGACCCGCCAGCGCTTCCCCACGAGCCGGCGGCATGCGTTCTTCACCGCCGCAAACGCCTCCGGCATGATGTCGTCCAGCGTTTCCCCCTCGGCGATCCGCTTCTTGAACTCCGCCGTCTTCGCCCGGAGCTGTTCGTCGGTGAGGGACTGGTACTCCTTTTCCATCTCGTTGATCGCGCTGACGATGGGAAAGAACCGCCTGATATCGCGGTCGTTCTTCGTCCCGATCGTGTGCTTCAGAAGCCATGTGAACATACGGGGACCTCTCTTGATTGGCACTATTGTAGCATCATCACCCGCGCGGGACAACAGCGGCACCACCGAGAAACGACGTTTGAACCGTGTGAATGGTTTGAGCAGTTTGAACTGTTGAATCATGTAAAACATCTTGCGGCTCAAACGATTCAAACAGCTCAAACGGCTCAAACTTCATCTTCTATTCGTACCCAAATCTCCGAATAAACCAGACCTTTACCAGTTGCACGAGGGCGAGGTAGGTCACCACCATCACGGAGAGGATGAGGAAAAAGGCGGCGGGGGGGGTGACAAATCCGAACGGTCCCGCCAGCGGGCAGAGCGGTATCAGGATGCCGACGGCCACGATCGCGAGCGAGGTGGCCATCAGAAACCTGCTCGGCATGCTCTCGATGAAGGGGAGCCTCCCCGTACGGATGACATAGATCACCAGCGTCTGCGTGCACAGGGACTCGATGAACCACCCGGTGTGGAACAGCTTCGGGTTGTTCCCGCAGTGGAACAGCCAGAGCATGACCCCGTAGGTGAGGAAATCGTAGATCGAGCTAATCGGCCCGATGATGAGCATGAATTTTTTAATGTAGTCGATGTTCCAGGGCCTCGGCCGCCTGAGGTACACCTTATCTACATCATCCATCGGAATAGCGACCTGGGAGACATCGTACAGGAAGTTATTGAGCAGTATCTGTATCGGCAACATCGGCAAGAAGGGGAGAAACATGCTCGCTCCTGTCATGCTGAGCATATTTCCGAAGTTCGAGCTCGATCCCATCTTGATGTACTTCACGATGTTCCCGAAGGTCTTCCTCCCCTCCCTCACGCCGTCCTCGAGTACCATCAGACTCTTCTCGAGGAGGATCATATCTGCTGACTCTTTAGCGATGTCCACGGCGTTGTTCACCGAGATGCCGACGTCCGACGCCTTGAGCGCCGGGGCGTCATTTATCCCGTCGCCCAGGTAGCCCACGATATGACCGTTCTCGTGCAGGGCGTGGATGACACGCTCCTTCTGGACGGGAGAGAGCCGCGCAAAGACGGTGGTCGTCTTGACGAGTTCCCGAAGGCCCTGATCGTCCAGCTTCTCCACCTCATCACCCGTTGCTATCCCCTGGACATCCATGCCGACCGACCCGCATATCTTCTTCGTCACCAACTCGTTGTCGCCTGTCAACACCCTGCACTGGATCCCCAGTCTCCTCAATACCTCGATCGCACGCCGGGCGCTCGGTTTGGGCGGGTCCAGAAACGCGACGTACCCCTTGAGGATCAGGTCCTTCTCATCGTCCTTTGAATAGACTCCTTGTGCCCCGTCCATATCCTTGTAGGCAATCGCGAGGACCCTGAACCCATCCGCGCTCAGGGCGTCGTACTCCTCGCGCAGGTCGGTGAGGATCATCTCCCCGATATCGAGGATCTCGCCGTCCAGCTCGCATTTCGTGCACCGTTTGAATATCGCCTCGGGGGCGCCCTTCGCGATGAGGCGGTGCTTCCCGTCCATCTCGACGATCACGGACATGATCTTTCGCCAGAAATCGAACGGCACCTCGTCCACCTTCCGGTACTGTTTCACCAGCAGCTTCTGGTGCTTCAGGATGGCGCGATCGAGCAGGTTTTTGAGTCCCGTCTGGTAGTAGCTGTTGATGTATGCGTAGCGCAGGACATCCGCGTCCTCTTTTCTCACCACGTCGCAGTGCTTTTCCAGCACGATCTTGTCCATGGTGAGCGTCCCTGTCTTGTCCGTGCAGAGGATGTCCATGGCGCCGAAGTTCTGTATGGAGTTCAGGCGCTTCACGATCACCCGTTTCTTTGACATGGCGATCGCTCCCTTTGAGAGGTTGATCGCCACGATCATCGGGAGCATCTCAGGCGTCAGGCCGACGGCGACGCCCAGGGAGAAGAGGAGCGACTCTATGAGGGCGCCGCGCCGCAGGGCGTTGATTGCGAAGATGAACACAACCATGACGAGCATCGCGCGTATCATGAGCCAGGTGAACCGGCGGATGCCTGTATCGAAGCTCGTCTCGCTCCTTATGGCGGCGAGCCTGCGGGAGATTTCACCGAACTGCGTCGCGATCCCCGTCGCGAGGACGACGCCGAGCGCCGTCCCGCTCACCACGCTCGACCCCATGAAGGCGATATTGGCCATCTCGGAAACCGAATGGCCTTTCGGGCGCACGGGGCCGGCGACCTTCTTGACGGGGAATGACTCCCCGGTCAGCGATGCCTGGTTGATGAAGAGGTCCTTGCAGGAGATGATGCGGATATCCGCGGGGATCATGTCGCCGGCGAAGAGGTCAACGACGTCTCCCGGCACAATCTCCTTGATTTTTATCTCGCGGGGTTTCCCGTTGCGGTACACGGTCGCGGTGGCGCGCACCATCTCGCTGAGCTTCTCGGCCTCCTTCCCCGCGCGGTATTCCTGGATGAACGAGAGCAGCACGCTCATGGTCGCCATCAGGATGACGAGCAGGGCGCTGATCCTCTCTCCGAAGAACAGCGAAAAGCCCGCGATGATGAGGAGCACGATCACCAGGGGATTGACGAACTTGGAGAGGACCTGGATGAGGATGGTCCTCTTCCGTTTCTTCGCGGGCTCGTTGGGCCCGTATTCCTTCAGGCGTTTTCCGGCCTCCGCGTCCGAGAGGCCCTTCGCCGAGGTGCGCAGACTTCGAAACACAGTCCCGTCATCGCAGCCCACATAGTCAAAATCCAGCGTCTGTGTTCTCTGTGGTTCAACTTTCATATTGGCTATTCTACCACGTTCCACTCTTCACTTTTCACTCTTCACTGCGATGTTGCCAGCCAGCGCCTCACAATCGGTTCACACGGCTCAAACGATTCACACGGCTCAAACAGTTCAAACTGTTCGAAACGGCTCAAACGATAAATATATTGGGGGATAATTCGCGTGCAGGGCGTCTACACAACAGTCGCAGGTATAGAAATGGTGCCGGGGGACGGAATCGAACCGCCGACGCACAGATTTTCAGTCTGTCGCTCTACCGACTGAGCTACCCCGGCAACATGCTTATGTGGAACGAGATATGAAAGATTGTATTTCTGCTATAAGTGGGCTAGTGTCCATATAGTGTCTATCATTTGACATTTCCCCACCCTCAAGGAGCCTAACAGCTTCCTTCTTAGCTTCGGGTGTTGGATGCGCGTATCTCATCGTTGTCACGATAGACGAATGCCCCAAAAGTTCCTTTATCACCGGAAGGCTTACGCCCGCCAATACCAACTTCGTCGCAAAATGATGCCGAAGATCATGGAACCGGCAATGCTTTATTCCAGCCCTTCTCTGAGCTGCGTAGAAGGATTTCTTGACCGATTCATACGGTCTTCCATCGGCGTGAAAAACATATATACCATCACGCTCTCTGTTTTTCAATACATTAGTGACAGTTTAATTAAGGGGAATCTTTCTATCTTTCCCGCTTTTCGTTCTAGTAACCGTTATATATCCCTGTTGAAGCTCAATCCGCTCCCATTCGAGCTTGAGTATCTCTCCTATCCTCATTCCAGTGTTTAATGCGATTAAAACTATGTCCTTCATATAGGGATTGCATGCTCTTAATAATCTATCAATCTCGTCCTGTCGAAAAGGCCGTTCAACAATGTTTTCCTCTTTGAAATATTTAATCCCTTTCACCGGATTATGCTCAGCACTGCCCCACCTTATGGCCATGTTAAACATATGTTTTAAGCAGGTTAGTTCCCTGTTAATAGTCGTCATCGGGATGTCTCGCGAATCTTTTCCCCTATATTTATCCCTGGCTCTAATCTCCTGTTGCCGCTGTATTTTATATTGTTCGATCAAGTGAGAGCCTATCTGGTCGATAGTGCGATTGCCGAAGAACCTATTCAGATTCTTCATGATACAGAGGTCTGCTTTACAAGACCTTTTATTTGCCCGTGAATATTCGAGATATTTCTCCGCGAGCACACCGAAGGAAATCCTCTTTCGTTTTGGTGCCATCTTAAATGTCCCTCGCACAATCTCAGACAGTTTTATTGCAAGGGCCTGCTCCGCCTGTTTCTTACTCGGCCCTATCTTCTGCCTGAATCTTACCAGGTCGCAGTAATAATCTATGTACCAGTTACCGTGCTTCTTGAAGATTGCCATGTTTGATTAGCCCCTCATTCGCGACTTATTTTCTTATCACACAGAAAGGATATAATAACCATAATTAGGGTCTCCTGAAAAAGTATTTTTCGGATTGTATACGCGAGAGCACCGGCTATTATCTCCCCCTTCATACCTGAAAGAGACTTCCCCTCCCGCCCCTGGTCAGATTCTCTTCGCCGCCGTGGCCAGATTCATGCC
>JAPLCX010000084.1 GCA_026392035.1 Candidatus Auribacterota bacterium
AGGAAACGGGCTCGGGATGGAGCAGCAGGCAAGTCACGAGTGCTGGCGTGAACGGAGCAAGCAGTTGAACCCGCGCATGCGCGAGGGAGGGACCAGATCATGTCTATTGACTCCGCGCCTTTGATGGGTGACCCATTACAGAAGGGTCGGGCATCGGGATATCCGCGAGCCCCGTCTGCCGAGAGCCCCGTGGGTGCATGCGGCGCACACGGGCTCGGGGCGTGAGGTCGCCATTATCATGAAAGCGTACCCAGAGGGAGCATTCTTCACCTCCCCGCGCATCAGGGGGATTGGAATCTCAATCCTGTCGGTATTTTTTCTGCTGACCGGTTATCTCTGGCATATGCAGGTGCTCAACGGCGCTGAGTACATGAACATGGCCAGAAAAAATCGCGTGCGGCTCGTGCGCAAGCGCGCGCCGCGCGGCGTGATCTATGATCGTCAGGGCGACCTTCTCGTGGACAACCGGGCAAGCTTTGATGTGGAGGTGATCCCGGAGGATGTTGAGGACATGGAGCGCGTCGAGGAGCGCCTCAGCGAGGTGCTCGGGATTGACCAGAAAAAGGTGAGGGAGCGGATACGCGGGCAGCGCGCGTTCACCTACCTGCCGGTGACGGTGGAGAGTGATGTGACCCTGGAGGAGGTGCTCGCGATTGAGGAGCGCCAGCCGATGCTTGCGGGGGTGCAGGTGGGCGTCTATCCGAGGCGACGCTATATTTATTCCACATCCGCGGCGCATCTCCTCGGCTATCTCGGCATGATCAACCCGGAGGAGCTCGAGCGGCTCCGCGGCCGGGGCTATACACCGCAGGACCTCATCGGCAGGGCGGGGGTTGAGAAGAGCTATGAGAGATTCCTGGCGGGCAGGGCGGGGGGCCAGGGTGTCCAGGTCGATAACCGCGGCTACCTGGACAAGGTGCTCTACCGTCAGGAGCCCGAGCAGGGGTGCGCGCTCCATCTCACGCTCGATTTGAAGACCCAGCAGGCCGCGGAGTCTGTGTTGGGCGATGGCGGGGGGGCGGTGGTGGCGCTCGATCCGCGCAACGGGGAGCTGCTCGCCATGGCGAGCGGTCCCGCCTATGATCCGAATGCCTTTGTCCCGCCCGTGGACAATGAGATCGTACGCGACCTCATGTCGCGCGAGGACCACCCGCTCGTCAATAGGGCGATTCAGGGGGTTTACCCGCCCGGTTCGACGTTCAAGCCGATCGTCGCGCTCGCGGCGCTGGAGAGCGGAGCGGTGCAGAAGAACACCACGTTTGAGTGCACGGGCCTGTTCACCCTGGGGCGGCATCCCTATAAGTGCTGGCTTGAACGGGGGCACCGCCGGCTGAACATTGTTGACGCGCTGATGTTCTCGTGCAATGTTTTTTTCTACAATACCGGACTGCGCACCGGACGGGATGCGATCGCGAGGATGGCATGTGAATTCGGCGTGGACGAGCTGAGCGGGATCGATCTCCCCGGTGAAAAAGCGGGCGTGGTGCCCACCGAGGACTGGCTCAAGGAGATGCGCATCGGGCGATGGAACCCCGGGGATACGGTGGTCATGGCCATCGGACAGGGATACGTGCTGCTCACTCCGCTGAGGCAGGCGATGATAATGGCGGCGATCGCGAACGGCGGCAAGATCTACAGGCCCCGCGTGGTGAAACAGGTGGTCTCCCCTCTTGGAGATATTGTTGAACGATATCAAGCTCAACTCATCAGGGAGATCCCACTGCGGGAGAAAGACCTCCAGCTGGTGCGGGAGGGGTTGTGGAAGGTGGTGAGTTCAAATTTCGGGACCGGCCAGAAAGCCAGGCTGGAGGGTGTCGCGATCGCCGGGAAGACAGGGACGGTGCAGGTGGGGCCCGAGGGGAAGCGGAGAAACCACGCCTGGTTTGTCGGCTATGCGCCATATGCTGATCCCCGGATCGTTATCGCGGTGCTCCTGGAGGGGAAGGAGTCGGGCGGCTTCTTCGCTGCCCCGGCAGCCAAGAAGATCTTCGCCGCGTACTTCGGCGTGAATCCTGAAGACAAAGCCCCTGCCCCCACCGGAAGCGACACGCCGCACCCCGCACAGGAGCGCCGCATATGACCGGCATCGGGTTATCCAGGCACATCAACTGGAGTATCGTCGCGTGCACGCTCGCGCTCGTGATACTGGGGCTCATCTTTATCTACAGCGGCTCCTATCAGCTCATGCCCGATGCGCGCACGAGCTACGTACTCAGGCAGATCACATGGGCGTTGATCGGCGGCCTCGCTGCTTCCCTGTTCGTGATGCTCGACTATCGAAAGCTGGCGACAATCGCCTTCTTCATCTATGCCTTTTTTAGCGCGCTGCTCATTGTCGTGCTCCTCACGTCTGATCCGAGGCGGGGGGCTCAGAGCTGGTTCTCCATAGGGGCTTTTGCCGTCCAGCCTTCCGAGTTCGCCAAGGTTGCCCTCATCCTCGCGCTCGCGCGGTACCTTTCCCGGGGGGACGCGCCCCGGCATTCCCCGTCGTATCTGACGGGGGCGTTGCTGCTCGCGCTTTTCCCTGTCCTGCTCATCCTCAAGCAGCCGGACATGGGGAGCGCCATTGTGTTCATTCCGGTGCTCATCGCGATGCTCGTCGCGGCCGGGGTGAACTGGTCGTATCTATTTTACATAACGATCGCGGGGATCCTGTCCCTTCCCCTCGGCTGGCTCTTCCTTAAACCGTATCAACAGACGAGGATCAGGGTGTTCCTTAATCCTCAGCTCGACCCGCTCAAATCGGGCTACAATGCGATTCAGTCCATGATCGCCGTGGGTTCGGGCGGGCTCTGGGGGCAGGGCTGGCTCCACGGTACCCAGACGCATCTCCGCTTCCTGCCCGAGCGCCACACGGATTTTATTTTCTGTGTTCTTGGAGAGGAAACGGGTTTCCTGGGATGCCTCCTCGTGGTGACCCTCTACGCGATCATCGCGTTCGGCGGACTCCGCATCGCCGAGCAGTCGCGGGATGAGTTCGGCAGGCTTGTCGCCGTGGGAGTGACGGTGCTCCTCGCGTCGCATGTCGCGATCAACATCGGGATGACGATCGGCCTCTTGCCGATCACCGGCCTGCCGCTGCCGCTCATGAGCTACGGCGGCTCATCGCTCGTCAGCACGCTTATCTGCCTCGGCATTCTCCAGAGCATTTGCGCCCGGAGATACATTTTTTGATCAATGTTTCACCACGGAGGCACGGAGAAGTCGCGGAGCACACGGAGGCAGAGGATACTGCTATCGTGTGAACAAAGAGCAAAAGAGCGGAAGAGGCAATATGCTCAAGCCACGAGAAACACCTTTTCCCCCTCTCCCTCTGAGGGGAGAGGGAAGGGTGAGGGTGAAGCAAAGTCAGAAATCGGGAAACCGGACGGGTAGGAATGTTGTTTGAATTCGTATTCATACGTGTTTTAATTGAATCCGAGCAAATCAGCGGAAAATTATATTTAATTCCGCTCTGCGTCCTCCGAACTACACATGTGCAAAACTTTTCTTTTTGAGAAAGTTTTTCAAACTGCACGATTAGCTTTTTACCGCTACAAACAGTGAGGATGCTGAAAAGCCTGTGTCTATCTGTGTGAATCTGTGTCACACGTCAATCTCTGTGTCCTCTGTGCTCTCTGTGGCTACTTGAATCTTGGTTGCGGCCCCGCATGCAGGGCCGCGCTGTGACCTCCTTGATAAAATGTTATAGGGCGCTTGTATGGACGATATTAAAAATACCCTTGAGCGGGAGGTGCTGCCGCTGGTGTCGAAGCCGGGCCGCTACATCGGAGGCGAAGTGGGAGCGGTGGTCAAGCGGGATTCGGAGGTGGATGTCCGGATCGCGCTCGCCTTCCCGGACGTCTATGAAATCGGCATGAGCCATCTGGGGCTCAAGATTCTGTACGCCATTGTCAATGCCCGGCCGCGCCTGGCCGCGGAGAGGGTTTTTGCCCCCTGGCCGGACATGGAGGCGAGGCTGAGGCAGCAGGGGGTCCCGCTCTACAGCCTGGAAACATTCAGGCCGCTGGATAAATTTGAACTTGTCGGCTTCTCGCTCCAGCATGAGCTCACCTACACCAACATCCTCACCATGCTCGACCTCGGCGGCATCGCGCTTCTCTCGGGAGATCGCGGGAGGGGCGCCTTCCCCCTCGTGATCGCAGGCGGCCCTGGGGCGTATAACCCCGCCCCCCTCGAGGATTTCATCGATCTCTTCGTCATAGGGGACGCTGAAGAAGCGATCGTAGAGCTGATGAGCGCGGTCGGTGAGTGGAAGAGACTGCACGCGGGGACGGAGGGGAAGAAGAAGGATCTGTTGCGGTATCTCGCGGGGAGTGTACGAGGGGTCTACATTCCGGAACTGTACAGGCGTGTCTATTCCGCCGAGGGCAGGCTCCTTTCATACGAACCCCGTGAGGCGGGTTTGCCGCCACGTGTCACGCGGAGGGCAATTCCCCGACTGGAGTCGCTCCGCTGGCTCCAGAAGATACCCGTGCCGAATATCGCGGTTGTCCATGACCGCCTGGCCCTTGAGGTGCGCCGCGGCTGCGGACAGGGGTGCCGGTTCTGCCAGGCGGGAATGATCTACCGGCCGGTCAGGGATGAAGCTTCTAGCGATATCCATAACGCTGCGCGGGCAGGTCTGGCCGGCACCGGCTACGAAGAGATCGCGCTCTGCGCCCTTTCTATCGGCGACTTCCCTGATTTGGCGGGCATCGCTGACCGGATCTTGAAGTGTGAGAGTCACGGGCCGGTCTCGCTTTCACTGCCCTCTCTTCGCCCCGATCAACTCTCCGATTCGCTCGTAAAGCGCCTCGCCCAGGGGCCCAAGACAGGGATCACCCTCGCGCCCGAGGCGGGGACCGAGGTGATGAGGCGCAGGATTAACAAGAAGATTTCCATGGACGACCTCATCCGTTTCGTCACCGATCTCAGGGGGCGAGGCTGGCGGATGGTGAAGCTCTATTTCATGATCGGCCTGCCAGGAGAAACCGAGGAGGACCTCAGGGGAATTGTGGACTCGATACGGAAGGTGGCATCGATCGGAGGGAGGGGGAAGGGGAGGTGGGAGGTGAATGTGACCATCGCCTCGTTCATTCCCAAGGCGCACACCCCATTCCAGTGGGAGCCGATGGAGGATGTGGAGCGCCTCCGCCGGAAGCAGGCGTTCGTGCGACGGGAGGTGAGGGGGAAGAACATCAATCTCAAGTTCCACGATCTGGAGTCGAGTTTCCTGGAGGGGGTATTTTCAAGGGGGGATGAGAAACTCGGGGAGGTCATCGCCCATGCATGGCGGCTCGGGTGCCGCTTTGACGGGTGGCGAGAGACCTTCAATTTCGGGCTCTGGCGAGAGGCGTTCGAGAAGGCCGGAATAGATCCGCGCGCGTATGCCCACCGGAGATTTGCCGACGACGAGCATCTCCCCTGGGAAATAATAGACACAGGGATCCGCAAAAAATTTCTCCTCGAGGAGAAGGAGAAAGCGGCTCGCGGAGAATTTACGGCTGATTGTGTGAGCAGCGGCTGCCAGGGGTGCGGCGCCTGTATTTCTCTCGGAGTAAAGCCGATTATCAACGAAGGAACAAACTTGATAAGAGGAGGGGCGTATCCACGTCCCATTGGTATGGTTCTACCAACACAGATTGTCTAAAGCTACTGAGCTGCGGTACTGCTGCCCCGGACATTCATAAAATCGGCATTCACGGCCTCAATTTTTCGCACAACTGCAGATAAGCATTTCTCCTGAACCCTCCTTTAGCACTTCAGCATATATTTCAACCCAAGCACTTAATTTATACTATGTCAAGCTAATGGCATCAGTTTGCAATTATGCAAAGGCAATCTTGACTCTGGCCTTTAAGTGTGCTAATTTTCACTTAGAGAATTAAGGGAGACATGATATGACATTTCATCGGCATGTCAAAAAAATGTTAGGGGAACTCTTGCTGTATATGGGCATTATTGACAGAACTCAGCTCCAGGAAGCTCTTGCCAAACAAAAGGAAACAGGCAGGTTGATAGGGGAGACCCTTGTCGAGCTCGGTTTCGCCAAAGAGGAAGATATCGTGGGTGCCATCGCCTTCCAATACATGATTCCTTATCTGCGGCTGAGAAACTGTGATGTGGATAGAGCACTCCTGTCTCTCATACCGCGCGACTTTGCGCTGGAGCACTCCTGCTTCCCGGTGGAGAGAGTGGATACTATTCTGACCGTTGTCATGGCGAATCCGCTCGATGAAAAAGCTATTGAGAAGATCAAAAGAATCTCGAAGAGCGACGTGCTCTGTTTTGTCTCAACCCCGACTGAAATCGCATCGGCCATCGAAGAGCACTACGGAGGAGTGGAGAAGGAGCTCGGCCCCACGGAGACATTCGCTGTGGAGACAGAGGCTCCCATCAAGGTTTTTCAGCTTGAGGGAAAAACCTTCCCAGAGGAGTGGGCAATGGCTGTGCCCGGCATGGAGAAACTGCCTGAGATACTCGTCAATGACGGGTGCATCTCCTCAGATCAGATGAGGAAGGCGCTCGATCGGCAGAAGGCAGAGGGGGGGAGTATCGTCCGCCTTCTCATAGAGAAGCGGTACGTGCCTGAGAAGGCGCTGATGACCTGCATCGCTATTCACATGAACATCCCCCCTCTCGAGCTTAACAGGTACAAGCCCGACAGGGAGGTGCTGGATCTAGTGTCGCGTCGCATCGCGAGCTACTGTCAGGTGATACCAATTGCGGCTCTCGGGCACACGCTGAGCCTCGCGATGGTCGATCCTTTCGATGTTGTAGCCATTGACTACATCCGACTCAACACCGGCCTCGAGATACAACCTATCATCTGTTTGGAGAAGGATTTTCGCGACGCGCTCGGGAACTACTACTCCGCAGAAGCGGACATGGAGGGCCTCCTGAAGGAAATGGAATCCCCCAAAGGGGAGATGAAGGAAGGTGATGCGGATCTGGAGATCATGTGATATTTCATGATTCAGGTGGCATTTATCCTATTTCTTTTTTCTGCGTGACGGTACTGCTGCTAGGGCTTGAGAGGGGATAAGGTTTCTGAGGGTTATGAAAGGTGTTACCCATGTCTCCAAATGATAATCCTGAGAAGAAGGGAAGCATTGAGGAGTTGAGAGATAGGAGTGGCGAGGTATCTGTCATCAAGATCGTCAACCTCATGCTCATTCAGGCCATAAAGGACCGTGCGAGCGATATACACATCGAGCCCTTCGAGAAAGAGTTGCGGCTCCGCTACAGGGTTGACGGTGTCCTCCATGACTCGACTCCTCCGCCGAAGCGCATGCAGAACGCGATCATTTCGCGAATTAAAATCATGTCCGACCTCGACATCTCTGAGAGGCGCCTCCCGCAGGACGGTCGCTTTAGAGTGAGGGCCCAGGGCAGGGGAATCGACTTCCGCGTGTCCTCTCTTCCTACCAGCTTTGGCGAAAAGGTCGTGCTCAGGGTGCTCGATAAGAGTGCCCTCCAGAGCCTTGATCTGGACAAGCTCGGTTTTGATAAACAGGGGATGGATGAATTTATGAAGGCGATCTCCTCCCCTTACGGTATCATTCTCCTCACCGGGCCGACCGGGAGCGGAAAATCCACCACGCTCTACACCGCCCTGAGGATGATCAACAAGCCGACGATCAATATCGTCACCGTCGAGGACCCCGTGGAGTACCAGATGGAGGGAGTGAACCAGGTTTCGGTCAATGCTGAGATCGGCCTCACCTTCGCGGCCGGGCTGAGGTCTATTCTGCGGCAGGACCCCGATGTGATCATGGTGGGCGAGATCAGGGATCAGGAGACTGCCGATATCGCGATCAAATCCGCGCTCACGGGCCACCTCGTGCTCTCCACACTGCACACGAATGATGCCGCCAGTTCCATCACCAGACTCGACGATATGGGGATTGAGCCTTTCCTGATCTCCTCATCAACGCTCCTCGTCGCGGCGCAGCGGCTGGTCAGGCGCATCTGCAAGAAATGTAAAAAGGAATTGGAGATACCCGACGAGGCGCTCAAGACGGCCCAGATGAAGTATGCGCAGAATGAAAAGCCCGTGCTCTATCACGGGACGGGATGCCCCTCATGCAAGAACACGGGTTATTCGGGCCGAATGGCCCTCATCGAAACAATTTCCATTGATGATGATATCAGGAACCTCGTTATGAAAAGGGCAACGGCGCGCCAGATCAAGCTCGCCGCGATGGAGAAGGGGATGAAGACCCTCCGGATGGTTGGGCTGGATCGGGTCAAGGAGGGGGCGACGACGCTTGAGGAGGTGATTCGGGTTACCGCCGCCGATTGAGAATCGGCGAGGGGAGAGACGTAGAAGAATAAAAGGAGGCAGCACGATCACTCGCCGTCTCGCAGGTTCGCCGTTTCCCCGACTCGGGTAGTGTCAAAAGTTCCATGAAAGAGCTGAATGCAACCACAGATTGCACAGATAGTTGTGAAGATTTTTGGGGGGGAGGAAGTCTGCGCCAATCTGTGGTGAATAAATCTGTGGTAAATGGAGAAGGGAAAGGATTTCTATACAAGGGCTTAATTATACGCATGTTACCACAGATAAATCACCACTGATTTACTCAGAAAAGGCATAAATAATCTGAGAAATCTGTGGTTGCGTTAAAGAAACTTTTTACATTACCCCGACTCGCCTAGGGAGTTTAAAATGCCGACGTTCAAGTATTTCGCAAAGGATCTTCAGGGGAACAATGTCACGGCCACGATGACCGCGGAGAACGAGGGGTCGGTCATCAGCAGCCTGCGCAGGAGCGGATTGTTGCCCGTGCGGATTATCCGGGAGGGAGACGCGCGCGCCGCACGCAGCATGCTTTTTTTAAAAAAGAAGGTGAAATCGGAGGCGGTCGTCATTTTCTGCAGGCAGCTCGCCACGATGATCGATGCGGGCCTGCCGCTCGTCCAGGGGCTTGAGGCCCTGGAGGAACAGCAGGCACAGAACAAATTCTTCGCGGAGATTCTCAGGACCGTCAAAGAAGATGTGGAGGGGGGGAAGAGTCTCTCGGACGCGCTGGACAAGCATCCAAGAACGTTCAGCCACCTGATTGTCAACCTCGTACGCGCGGGTGAAAACAGCGGAACGCTCGCGGAGATTATGGATCGCATCGCGAAATACCTGGAGTCTGCCCGCACGCTTCAGAAGAAGGTAAAGTCCGCGATGATGTATCCGGTAGTCGTATCGGTCATGGCGGTACTCATCACCATGGTCCTCCTCGTGAAGGTGATCCCGGTTTTTGGGACCATTTATTCAAGTTTTGGCGCTGAGCTTCCCCTCCCCACGAAGATGCTGCTCCGGGTCAGTGACCTGTTGAGAAAATATCTCCCCCTCGTGGTCGCGGCCCTCGTGGGTCTCGTGCTGGGAGTGAGGAAATTCTATCGCACGGATAAAGGCCGGCTGAAGATCGATAATTTAAAGTTCCGCATACCGGTCTTCGGCGACCTGATCCGGAAAGTGGTCCTCTCGCGTTTCGCGAGGACGCTCGCCACATTGGTGCGCAGCGGCGTGCCGATATTGCAATCATTGGATATCGTGGGGAAGACTGCGGGGAATTATGCGGTGGAGCTCGCGGTTGCCAGAGCCGCTCAGAAGGTCAAGGAGGGGGAGAGCATCGCCTCGCCGCTGGAGGGAACGGGCATGTTCCCCCCCATGGTGGTGAGGATGATCTCCGTGGGGGAGAAGACCGGGAGGGTGGATACCATGCTGGAGAAGATCGCCGACTTCTACGATGAGCAGGTGAACACCACACTCGCCGGGCTCACCGCGCTCATCGAGCCGCTCCTCATCGCGTTTCTCGGCATTGTCGTCGGCACCATCGTGATCTGCATGTTCATGCCGATTTTGAAGCTGTCATCCATTGTAAAGATATAGTGAAAGAATAAAAGAGTGGGTTGTGGGGGAGCGGCCGATGGGAGCGCGCCGCGCGCGGTGTGTCGCGCGGGGTTTGGAATTCGGAATTCATTGAGAGGGAGCCATGAGAGCGCCGGGGGATCGCAGAGAGCTCGTGAGCAGACTCAAGTGGTTCATGCTGGCCCGGCTCATTCTGATCTCCCTGCTCCTGGGGGTGAGCCCTTTTATATTCCACCTGGGGGCGACGCCGTATTTCTTTATCATCGGCTTCCTCTATTGCGTCACCGTCATCTACAGCCTGCTCCTCAAAACATCCCTCCCCCTGAAGATCCAGGCCTACGGCCAGTTCTTCGTGGACAGCGCGATGGTGAGCCTGCTCCTCAGCTTTACCGGGGGGGTTGACAGCAACTTCGTCCTCATCTATGTCCTCACGATTGTCTTCGCGAGCCTCATCATCGGAGGACAGGCGGGAGTGGTGATCGCCGTCAGCTGCAGCGCCATGTACGGCGCGCTCGGCGTCCTTCAGTGTGTGGGTGCGCTGCCGGAGGATTTGAGCAGATCCATACCCCTGTCGCTCGACCCGTTCTATGTCGGCCTCATGATCCTCGTGAGGGCGACGATCTTCTGCATTCTCGGGTACTTCGGCGATTATCTTGCGAACAGCCTGTACCGGCACCGGGTGGAACTGGATGACCTCAAGAAAATCAACGAGAAGATCCTCGCGCAATTGAAGAGCGGCCTCATCACGACGGACGCGGGCGGGAAAATCATATTTGTCAACCCCGTCGCCGAGGAGATACTGGGGTACAGGAGGGGCGAGATGATGGGGAAAAGCTGGCACTACTTTCTGGGGCGGCCCGTCGAAGACATCGACGACCGGTGGCTCGCCGAGGAGGCCAAGTCATTCACCCGGTGCGAGATCAAGGTGCGGCGGAGGGACGGGAGGGAGATCCCGATCGGCTTCACGGTCTCAAGCCTCGTGGACAGGGAGGGTACCGCCCTGGGGCTTCTCATACTCTTCAGGGATCTCACGAGTGTATATCGGATGGAGGAGCGCATGCGCAGGGCCGATCGGCTCTCCGCCGCGGGGGCGATTCTCGCGAGCGTGGCTCACGAGGTGCGCACCCCCCTCGCGTCAATCAGGGGCGCGGTTGAGGTGCTCAAGGAGAGCGGCTCTTTTCCAAACGGGCACACACGATTAATGGAGGTGATCCTCAAGGAGTCGGACCGGCTCAACAGGATCGTGAGCGATTTTCTCACCTATGGCCATGCGGGCAAGGAGACGCGGACGCGGGAGGATATCAATAAACTTCTGGACGAGGTCCTCTCGCTGGTCAGAGAGGGGAGGAAGCCGCTGGCAGGAGTGCGAATCACCCGGGAGAACGGAGGCGGGTCGGTATACGCGCGCGTGGAGGCATACAAGATCAAACAGGTGTTCATCAATATCCTGGATAACGCGCTGGACGCGGTGCGGGGAGGGGGGAGCGTTTCGGTCGCGCTGGAGCGCGCCGAGCTGCGGCCCGCGGGGGGGGCCGTGGCGCGGATAAAAATTGCCGACACCGGTGAGGGGATGAGCGCGGAGAGGATGGCGCATCTGTTCGAACCATTTTATAGCACCAAGGAGAGCGGCACCGGCATAGGACTTTTTCTCGCGGAGAGGATTGTGCGGAACCACGGGGGTCAGCTCGAAGCGGAGAGCAGGGAGGGCGGCGGGACTGTGTTCGCGGTCACGTTGCCCTGCGAGCCCGAAGGTGCCCCTACGGTGAGGTGATTGCCATGGCGAAGATACTTGTTATCGATGATGAGGAGAGCCTCCTCGAGGTGCTCCAGGCCGCGATGGTCAAGGAGGGGTATGAGGTGACGACCACCACGAAGCCGGATGAGGCGATCCGCATTCTCCACGACGACCACGTGGACGCCATTATCACCGATCTCAAGATGACCCCCATTGACGGCCTTCAGGTGCTCCAGGAGGCGAAGAAGCTGGACAGCGATGTGGTGGTGATCATGATTACCGCCTTCGGGTCGATCGAGACTGCCGTGGAGGCGATGAAGAACGGGGCCTATGACTATGTGATCAAGCCGTTCCAGATGGATGAGATCAGAATGACGCTCAGGCGCGCGCTCGCCCACAGGAATCTCGTGAAGGAGAACTTCAGCCTCAAGCGCGAGCTCGCCGGGCTGTACCGATTCGAGAACATTGTGGGTGCGAGCGAGGTGATGCATAAGCTCTTCCGCAAGATGGAGAAGCTCGCGGATACGGACAGCACCGTGCTCATCTATGGCGAGAGCGGCACCGGGAAGGAGCTCGTTGCCCGGGCGCTCCACTACAACAGCGCGCGCAAAGATAAACCTTTTGTGGCGGTGAGCTGCAGCGCCCTGCCAGAAACGCTGCTTGAGTCGGAGCTCTTCGGGCATGTGAAGGGGTCGTTCACGGGGGCGATCGCGAATAAGGAGGGGCTCTTCAAGGTCGCCGATGGGGGCAGTATCTTCCTTGACGAGGTCGGCAGCACGAGCCCCGCGATTCAGTCGAGCCTCCTTCGGGTGCTCCAGGAGATGGAGATCAGGCCCGTCGGGGCAACCAAGAATATCAAAGTGGATGTGCGCGTGATTGCCGCTTCAAACGAGCGGCTCGAGGACAAGATAAAACAGGGAACGTTCCGGGAGGATCTCTATTACCGCCTGAGCGTGATCCCGCTCGACCTCCCGCCGCTCCGCGAGCGGCGGGATGACATCCCCCTGCTCGTGGACCACTTCATGCGCCGGGCGCTCGCGAAGCGCGGGAGCGCGATCGACGTGAAAATGAGCTCGGAGGTATTGGATATGCTCATGAGCTACGATTGGCCGGGCAACGTGCGCGAACTGGAGAATGCGATCGAGAGGATTGTCGCGCTGAGCGATGGGGGGCTGATTCAGCTCGATCAGTTGCCGGAAAAAATCCTGGTGCCGCAGGAGATCCGCGAGGTGACACAGACAAAAAACCTCAAGGAGTTCGTCCATGAGAAGGAACGGGCGCACATTCAGAGGATGCTGAGAGAAACAGGGGGCGACAAGAAGAAGGCCGCGCGCCTCCTTGGCATTGACCTCGTAACGCTCTACCGCAAGATAGACAGGTGGAAATCAAACTGAGCGGACGAATGGGAGAGTGGGCGATAGGGCGACTGTTAAGGTAGTTCGCCTCTTCCCCGGTTCGCCCCTCGATCCTCTTCAGATTCTCCCTCGCGCGCTATTCCCTATCTTCCCCGGTGATCCGAAGCGCGCAGCATCCCCTTCGAAGGGACAGCGAATCACACCCGGTTTGCTCAGCGTTCCCCGTCGAGTCTCCGGAGATTCTCGCGGGCGTTGCGGTTATGCGGGTCGATCGCGAGAGCTTTCAGCCAGAGGGATCGGGCGCGGTCATTTTCTCCCCTCAGAGCGCGGATCGACCCCATGTTTGCATAGACGTCTGCATTCTCGACCCCGAGTTCAACGGCTCGCTCGTACATCCTGAACGAGTCTTCGAGTTTGCCCATGGCCTGATAGGCTACGGCGAGATTGCGCGCCGCCTCAGGGGAATCGGGCTTGATCCGCAGCGCATGCGCATAGCAGTCGGCTGCTCCGGTGAGATTGCCGCTGTTGTAGAGCAGGCTCCCTTTTTCCAGCCAGGCGGCGGAGTCAAGCGGGCGTGTGCTTACCGCAGCGCTTATAAAATGGGCCGCATCCGCTTTGTCGCCAAGGGCAAGATACAACTCCGCTATCTCGAGGTAGAGCGCCGGGTGATTGTAGGTTGTGAGCGCAGCGTGCATCTCCTGAAGCGCTTCGGCATATCTTTTATCCTTTGCGAGGCAGATGCCGCGGAAAGAGCGAGCGCGCCCGTTCTGTGGCTGCCAGCGTATCGCCGCCGTCAGTTCACCCAGGGCGGAAGCGATTCTGCCCGCATGGAATTCCCGCATCCCCCGTCCGCAGTATGCCTCTGAAATGACTGTGCGGATCGAGGAGAGGAGAAGCACCGCGAAGAGTGCGCTGGAGGAGAGGGCCACCGCTACCCTGGATGCCGGCCTGGATATGCGTATTGTTTTTACGGTACTGTGCCTGCTCGCCAGAATGCCTGCGAAGATCGAGAAGGTCACGGTTGACGCCCAGAGGTGCAGCGGGAAGCTGACCATCCCTTCGATGAGGAATGCACTGCACCCCGCACACAGGGCTGCGGGCATTCCGCTCCTGTCTCTTGCCTCCCTCGTCATGGTAAAACCGGAGGCGACGATCGATACAATGAACCATAGCAGCAGAAGAAGGCCGATGAAGCCGAGCTCTATCCAAACCTGGAGATACTCCTGGTGCGCGTAGTCAATCCCCTCTCCGGCGAGGGGAAGGAAGTTTTTGTGTTCGCGCTGATTTAAAAATCGGGCGAGATGGGGAAGGTAGAGGATATTGAGCGATCCAATGCCCGAGCCGCGAAAGGGGTGCTCCAGCGCCATCCCCGCTCCGATTTCCCAGACCATCACGCGCCATGCGGTGCCGGCGCGGGTGGTGGAGGCTATGTCCGAAATTTTGCCTACCGCCGCCATGCTGTAGTGATTGAGCGGCGAGGGGAGGTAGAGAAACACAAACAGGGCGGCGATGACGAGGATGAGCGCGTACGGTTTGAATCTCTTCAACGGAAGTCGAAGCAGACGTGCGACAATGAATACGCCGAGGAGGAGCGCCGCAATGCCGCCGCGGGAGCCGGTGGCGAACAGGGCGGCGGTTCCCGCTATGGAGAACACAAGAAAGGAGGCCGCGGCGCGACGGGTTGCGGCGGGATAGATCCAGCCGAAGTAGCCCAGGGGGAGGACGACGGCGAGATACGATGCAATGTAGTTCGGGTTGCCGAGCGTCGAATAGACTTTATGCAGAATTCCCCTCCGAAAAGAAAAGTCGAATCCGAAGAATTGAAGAAGTGCTATGGAGGATACGATGGACGCCGAAATGCAGGCGCTTCTCGCAAGCTGCGCCACCCCTTTCCCTGAGGTGCAGTCATTCATTGCGGAAAAGAAAATCATCCAGATACTGCACCATCTGCCGCACTCTCTCACCCCGATGTGAAAGCCGGGTGTATAGAGGAGTGAGATGAACGACCAGACGATGAGGAGAGAGAGAGGGAGCATGCCCTTTCCCCATGCGAAGCGCAGCTCGCGGCGGATGACGAGCTCGAAGCAGAACAGCAGAAAGATTAAGAGAGCAGAGAATTGGATGACGTAATGCTTGGGAAAACTGAAGGCATCGGGGAGCTCTACTCCAAATAATAGCGGTTCTATGTAAAAGACCGGAATAATAAAAATCAGCGCGAGCAGAATGTGAAATCTATAAGTCTGGAATCGGTTCGGGATCATCCGCACCTTTAGTGTGCCTGCTGGAGATCGTCCGTGATAATGAAACTTGACCCGATCAATTGTATCAAAGCGATGCTTTTTGGCATGCGGCATTCGTGCCATGGATACATCGTTTTCCGATTTTGCCCCCCGGAAGCAGGGACGGGAGTAGAGTATTTTAATCCATTCGCGGACGGATATGATATTGGCGATAGCTGCTCTTGTATTTGCGAAATTGCAAAACCATGGTCAATTTTTTGCATAATTGCAAATTTTACACAATGTTTCTATCTACAATATATGCAAACAGAATGCTAACTAACTGGTGTTAAGTATGTTATAAAGTTTACAGTTTTGTTGAAATTGGCATGATATATGCTGTAATTAAAAGTAGCAAGGTGGTAAATACAGTTACTCTGAAAGGAGGTGAATGAGATGAGAAAAGGCGGATTTACACTGGTGGAGATCATGATCGTGGTTGCGATCATAGGTCTGCTTGCCGCGATTGCAATACCCAATTTCATAAGGGCGCGGGCGACGACGCAGCAGAACACGTGTTTGAACAACATACGTCAGTTCGACGCTGCGAAGCAGCAGTACGCCCTTGAAAATGGGCTGGCTTCGACCTCAACATTCACGAGCACTAACCTCAACGGCTACCTGACAAACCTGACGGTGACATCAACGTGCCCAGGTAGCGCGACGACGACATACGGCGGGTTGGGTGACATGGGCGCTTCGATAACCTGTGCCATACACAAACCATAAGCAGACCGATTGGCTGATTCAAAAAGGGCAACTCTCTTCGGAGAGTTGCCCTCTTTTATTCAGCGGCAGCGTTTGGGAAATTCCTACCGGATGGTTTCGCCTGAGAGGCGCTGATTAAGTTCTTGAAGTTTTTTCACCGCAGGCGCAAGGTCTGGATAAGTTCGTAAAATAGCCGCATACTGTTCAGCTGCTTCTTCCAGCCTCCCCTGCCGCTTGAGCACCCTGGCGAGGAGCGAACGGGCCTGGAGGGATGAAGGATCGAACGAAAGCGCCTCGCGCAGCGTCTGCTCGGCCTTACCCAACTCCGATTCCTGTATGTATGCGGTTGCGAGGTTGAGGCGGACTACTATGTTATGTGGGGAAAGAGCTAGTGCGGATTTGTATCGTTCCACCGCATCGTCGACTTTCCCCTCTGACATGTCGAGCAGTCCGATTGATTGGAGCACAATTGCTGAAGACGGGCAGAGCTCGTTCGCCCTCATAAGCTCTTCCCGCGCATCCTGTAGCTTCCCCATGGCGTGATACGCGTTCCCCAGGTTGAGGTGCGCGATGGCCGAGCGCGGGTTCTGCTCGCGCACCGCGCGGAGGAGCCTGATGCTTTCCTCATAGCGGCCCTGCGCCGCGTAGTGGAGTCCAAGGTTCGTGTTCATCCTGACGCTGCCGGGGTAACGCGAGAGTGTTTCAGAGTAAAATGTTTGATTATCACGCCAGTATTCGTTGTGCGCGTAGCCGAGTATCCCGAAAATGGCGAGCACGGCAACAGCGCCGGCGGCGATCGCCGTGCGGTATTTCGCGGCGCGCTCCGCTATCATGGCAAAAGCGAGGGCGGCGGCGGCCGAGAGGCCGGCCATGGGAAGATAGAGAAACTGTTCACCGAGGAAGAGCTGGCTCCCTGCAAACGCGGGATAGAGCGGAACAATGTTGCTCGCGGGAAGGAGGGCCGCAAGCGCAAAAAATATGGGATAGGCGAGAAGATCCCTCCGGCGGACCGCGCGGGCGGCGATGAGCAGCAAAAGAATGACCACGGCCGGAGAGAGCAGGGCTCTGATATCAATGCTACGGGGTATGTCGAGAAAGCGCTCCATGTGGAGGCCGACCGGGAAGAAGAACAGCCTCGCGTAGATGAGGAGGCTCTCTGCAACAGCGCACAGATTATGCGCGGAGATGGCCCCCGTCGCCGCTACCCAGACTCCAACTGAGAGGCGGAGCAGGTGACGGGTTATGAGGTAGGCCGCAAGGACCAATATCGAAGTGAGTAGTGCCTGCATGCTCCGCCGGGAGAATGCTCCGGAGGCCATCCCCCCGAGCATACAAAACACGAGAGGGGCGGCGAGGGCGGCCTCCTTCGCCATCAGTGAGAGAAACAGCGATACGCCTAGGCCCATGATATTTGCAGCGCTGCCTCTTGCGAACGCAATATGGCGGAGGTAGAAGATGCATGACAGGAGAAAGAATGCGGAGGCGAGCAGGTCGGTTCTGTCGGATATGTAGGCAGCGGCAGTCGTCTGCAGGGGATGAAGGGCGAAAACGAGGGAGGCGTACAAGGCGATTTTCCGCGTTGCCGGGATGGCCCGCCACAGGAGAAGAACAAGCGCGGCGTTCAGTGAATGGATGAGAAAATTGGAGAGGTGAAATCCGAAGGTATTATTCCTCCAGAAGGCGTAGTCGAGCGCGAAAGAGAAGAGGGCCAGCGGGCGCCAGTACGGAGCTGAACTCTCCTCGGGCGCCTGGGGGAAAAAAGGGGTGGTAAATAGTGTCGCTATATGTGCTGAACTGTGTATTCTGTAGTTGTTTTCTATCAGAAAATAATCATCCCAAACGAAGCCATTGTCAAACGTGTTCGAGTAGACTATGAACAGGAGAGCGATCAGGAGCAGAATCTGTTTGAGCACGGTCCCCTCATAACCAACCCCGTATGAACCACGCATCTTTGCTGTGTTCATTCCCCTGGGGATAATGTAGCATAGAGGCAACAACGTGAGAACAATTTATTGGGCTGCCATCATCGCCTGCGAGCTCATCCGTGAGATTCAGGTGCGTCTGATACTATGTCAGGAATTCGACTGTCCCGTGACTTCTTATTTCTCACCCTCGCGTCATCCTTCGCGATTTTCTGCCTGACCAACAACGTGTCTGATCCGGACCTCTGGGGCCATATTCGGTTCGGGTCCGACATCATTGAGAAGGGGCAGATCCCCAGGTCCGACACTTACTCGTACACCGCGTATGGGAAGCCCTGGATAAACCATGAGTGGGCCGCGGAGGTGATTTTCGCCTGCCTGTTCAAACACCTCGGGAGCCGCGGGATCATCGCGCTGCGCCTCATCAGCCTGATCATCCTCGGCGTGCTGATACGCCACCTGCAAAAAGGCATCTTATGCGGTGTGGAATGGCAGACGATCATCGCGTGGCTGGTGATTTCCACCATATCGTATGGCCTCTGTTTCCGCCCCCAGCTTTTCAGTTACTTCTTTTTCACGCTGCTGGTATTGCTCCTCCTCAGGAAGCCGAGAGGGTACAAGGCGCTCACCGTCGCCATCTTCCTCATCTGGGCAAATACCCACGGAGGATTTCTCATAGGGCTCGGCGCACTCGCCCTGTATTCACTTTTCGCATGTGCGGGCGCCCTGTCAAAGAGGCTCCCCCGCGAGGCAGCCCGCACTCTTCTGTTTTTCGCCGCGGCCCTGGCGGTGACGTTGATCAATCCGTACGGAATCGGCCTCTGGTCATTCCTGTACTCGTCTGTTTCAACGGGCAGGCACTACCTGCTCGAATGGGCTTCGGTACCCGCGGGCGGGCTCTCCTTTACGGATTTTAAGGCACTGGGCGCCATTGTTGTCCTCAGCGCGATCATGTCACGGAAGCCGTGGAATGGCTGGTTGTTGAGCCTGACGCTTGTGTGCGCCCTCGCCTCACTCAGACATAATCGGCATATGCCGTTCTTTGCGATCGCCGCGGCCTTCTTTCTCCCTGAGCACCTTGACGGGATGATGGCACGGCTCCGAAATCCATTCGGTGAATTTACGCAGAGAGAACACCATCCCCTTGCCCCCCTGTACATTGGCATCTCCCTGTGCATCCTCGCGGCAATCCCGGCCTATAGGGGCCGTTCCGCGTACTCACTACGTGTCCCCGCTGATCAGTACCCGGTCGCCGCGGTGCGCTGGATGAAGGAACACCAGCTGCGCGGAAACTGCGCGGTGTTTTTTAACTGGGGAGAGTATCTCATCTGGCACCTCCGCGACACACTGAAGGTCTCCATCGATGGCCGGTACGAGACGGTCTATCCGGAGGAGGTCATTGACGATAACTTTGGATGTTTCTTCGCCAGGCCAGGGTGGCGCAATCTCATTGACCGCTATCCGACGGAGATGATTCTCGTCCATCCCCTGAACCCGGTCACGCCGTTCCTTGAGGGGCTATCAGAATGGGCGTTGGTTTTTAAGTCTGAGACCGCATCACTTTTTGTAAAAAAACAAAAATTCCCCTCGCTCGCCTCACAGCGGCCGGTCATCGCGCACGCGTCGGACTCAGAGGCGACCGCGTTCCCCTGATCATGGCGTGTGCGTCTTTTCTGCAGTGTGCTGCCAATGTCCCTTTCTCTTCTGAGGTAATGCCTCAGAAGGTGTGAAAAAATCAGCATTAAGGTTGTCATTGCGAGGACGCCGAGTCCCGCTAAGCAGGACGAGGCGGACGTGGCAATCTCAACTCTATTGGAGACAACAGATTGCTTCTCCCGCTTAGCGGGATCGCAATGACAATTTCTCATATCAGTGTACACGCGCTGAAAATACGAATTTTTCACACCTTCTCAGTTACGTGGGGGCAGCGGATCCATGCAGATAGTGTTCTTTCATCCACGGATTAACACGGATTCAAAAGCTCCTGAGATTCCTTTCAATAAAATCCGTGTTAATCCGTGGATTGTTTTTATAAGCACCTCCCATAACTGAGGCCTCACTTTCGAAAGTAATGCCTCAGTGGAGCACTGGGGCGTTTTCAATCCCCCATTCCACCCTTTGAAAAGGGGGGGTTAGGTTCTTACATCATAACTTCTTCTCATTTTGCGTAGAAGTTTGGGATTTTGGATTTGGGATTTGGTTGCGGCCGTAGGCCGCCCTAGGGGGGATTTATCAGTGCTTCACTGAGCGGTTACGCGTCAAAGGGCAATTCCTTTGACAGCTTCACGCCGCTCAAGTAAACTTGATAGCTGAATTCTAAGGTGGGGCTCACGGTGAGTGTCCATAATAGCCTGGTGGAGCACCCGATCTGATCGAGGGCAGGGGAGCATGCCGTTATTATTTTTTACGAGGAAGAGCCGCGTGATCAAGCGCGCGGTGGGGCTGGATATAGGTTCCCATTCCATCAAGATGGTTGCGATGAGCGGCATGCCTGGCGCGCTCGCGCTCACCGACTGCGCTGTTTCCGCGATGGAGGTGGTGTCGGAGAATCCGCTGCCGATCGCCACGGTCACGCGGGCGATCGCGGATACCGTCGGGCGGAGCGGCCTCGATCTTGCCGACCTGCGCGTCTCTGTCTCGGGGAAGGGGACCATCGTGAGACACTCAGAAATGCCCCGCATGAGTCCCCATGACCTGAAGTCGAGCATCAGGTACGAAGCAGAGATGCTCCTCCCGTTCAGCCTGGATGATTGCATTTTCGATTGTCAGATCCTGGATCCGGATAACAAGAGCAGTGCCAGGATGAAGGTAGTCCTTGCCGCTGCGAGAAAGGCCGTTGTTCAAGAACGATTGGATCTGGTCAACGGCATCCGACTTGTTCCGAGAATCATCAGTATCGATTCAATCGCACTGGCGAACGCGTTTGAGTCTGCGATGGCAAGCGGCACCCCCGGGCCAGCTCCCCGCGGCGAGCTTCCCTCGGCTCCGCTCGGCTCCGCCCTTCGGCGAGATCAGGACAATGCTCACGGGCTGAGACGGGACTCAGCCCCTGGGCAGGCTCCGCCTGGTTCAGCTCAGGGAACGGCTGAACGGGGCTCTGATGAGACCGTCCTGGTTGTGCACGTGGGGGCATGCCGCACGATACTCAATGTCATGTCGACAGCGGGTCTGGAATTCACGAGAGATATAGAGGTGGGAGGGAACAACGCAACCCTCGCCATTGCGCGGGGGCTTGGGATAGAGTTTCAGGAGGCCGAGCGTCGAAAACAGGCAGGAGACGCCGCGGCGAGGGAGTTCATCCCCTCCATGGTGATGGTCCTCTCGCGCGAGCTGCGCTCAACCTGCAGCTACATATCCTCAAAAATGAACAAGAATGTTGGTAAGATCTATCTCAGTGGCGGAGGCGCGCTCTGCCAGGGAATCAGGGAGACGCTCGCGTCAGAGCTGGGTATCGAGGTTTCGTTTTGGAATCCGCTTCGGGGGATCTTACCCGGCGCGGAAACGACATCGGGGGAGCCGGGAAGCAAGGAGGCGGTTTTGGCGGTAGCCGCTGGACTTGCACTGGCGGACTGACGCCGCGTGAGCGGGAGAGAAGCAGGAACGGGATTGCACGAGCTGCGTGATCCGTAGCGAAAACCATAAGCCGGGACTATGATACACGTCAACCTTCTTCCGGAAGAGCTCCGCAAAATCGAGAGGGTCCGCAGGGTCAAGGCGGATATCGCCATGCTCAGCGGCGGCGCGATTGCGGTTGGGGTCCTGATCGCCGTGATTGCCTTCGTCGTCGTAGGGCGCCGCATGAGCCAGCTCGCGCAGGTGAAGGCGCGCCTGAATCAATTGACCGCGCAGCGCGAAGAGGCAGACGCGCTCCTCAAGAAGAAACTCGAGCTCACGATGGAGCTCGAGATACTGGACGGTTTTACCACGCGCAAGCTTCTCTGGCACCGTCGGTTGAACGAGGTGAGCGATGCGGTGCCTGAAGATTGTGTCCTCACGAGGTTGAACTACTCCTCGCAGCCTACACCGGCCTTGACCATCAAGGGAGAAGCCGCCCCGGGGCATGGGAATAAGAGGGTTGTTGAATTCATAGATTCCCTGCACCTGGCGCCCGCATTCCTCAAGGAATTCCCCCGGATCAACTACTCCATAGAGAGCATCGAGCAGGGGCGCAAGTCTTTCGAAATCACGTGCGCGCGATTGAAGAAGGAGGAGAAGAAGTGATGCGTGGTCGGCAGAGCAGGTACCCGGCCCGGAGTGTCGGATGTGTGCACGGTGTCGCTGTGGGCGGCCTGGTGCGTATGAGTGGCATCGTGTGCGTTCGAACGGCGGTGTGAATGGAGGTCGTTTCATAAGCCATGGAGAAAAAAAAGGTCGAGTTCATCGCCGTCATCGGGATCTTCAGCCTTCTGGCCGTGATTGTTCTCTATAACTTCGTGCGGCTGCCGAAATCGGGCACTGCAGCCAAGAAGAGAGAGGCGCCCGGCAGTTATCGTGCCCAGCTCCTGGAAACCGAGCTGCGGGTAAAGCGGCTCCCCCGGCAGAGGCAGGAGGTCGCGGATCTGGAGAAAAAGGCGGATGCGTATAGAAACGAAGTCCCGTTCGAGTCGGACAACACATGGCTCTCGCGGCAGATCAACAGCATCGCGAGCGAGACAGGGGCGCGAGATGTGAGCCAGCGGTATCTCCAGACGGCGCCCCCCAGCCTCAAGCTTGACAAGGAATGGGAGGGGAAGTACGATGAAAAGACATGGGAGATCCGCATGAGGTGCGGCTATCACGAGCTGGGGCGTTTCCTGAGCAAGCTCGAGGGAGTGAACAGATTCCTGGAGGTAACCGATATAAGCATTGAAGGGAATGAGCCCGGCGGACAGAAGGTTGTGCTCGTGATCCATTATCTGGTCAGGAAGCCGAGCTGACGGAGCGGCGAGGTCCCGAGGAGTTGATTCGTGCCAGGATGCCTTGGGGAAAGAATGTAAAATTGGGAAACCGGACGATGATGGCCGATGGCGGTCTCGGCCAGAGGTAGCGACGCGGAGAAACAGCTCATGCCGATACGGTTCCTTGCGACGCTGGCGATAATCCTCATTGTGCGCGGGGCGTGTGCTGATCAGACGGTCAGTGCGGAAAAAACCTATGACAGCCACGGCAAGCGGAATCCATTTATTCCGGCTTCACAGGTCTCTTCGCTCGCGGCAGGCGAGGGAGGGGATGTGGACACGAGCGCGCTTGAAACGTGGTTCGGTCAAAATCTCGGCGGCATCGTCTGGGATATGGAGAATCCTTACGCCCTTATCGGAGATGAGATTGTCGCGGTCGGTGCGGAGGTGAGGGGCTGCGCCATTGTGGAGATAAAGCCGGAGGGCATCGTTTTTTCGTACGGGAAGAAAAAGGTCGAGGTGCCTCTCAAAGAATACAAAAAGGAAGAGAAGAAAAAAGGAGAAAGGTAAGGATGAGCACAACGAGATGGGCAAGAGCGTCCTGTTATCTCATTGCCGTTATTTTGCCCGCATTCCTGTGTGCCCAGGAAACGCCCGTGCTTCCGGCAGGTGCAGCGGCTCAACAGGTTGGGGGGGCCGCCGCACCGGTCGGGGGAGAGAAGGCGATATCGCTCACACCTGGACCCGTGGATCCGGTGAAAGGGGCTCCTCCGACAGCCGAGGGGCGGGTCACAGTTAATTTAAAAGATGCCGACCTCCATAACATTCTCCACACCTTCTCCCTCCGCTATGGAGCAGTCATCGTTGCCGATCCCGGCGTGAAGGGGAAGGTCACGGTGAGCCTGACGGATGTCCCCTGGGAAACAGCCCTGAAGCAGATTGTGGAGTCATGCGGCTATTCCTGCGTTAAAGAGGGCAAAGTGTGCCGCGTGACCTCACGGCCTCCGCCGGGGGCAGGGAGTGCGGAAATATCCGCGGGGAGCACAGGCATGGCGACGCCGCTCCCCGCAGGCGCGGTGACGCCGGTACCCCAGGCCTCGGCTGAGACCGGCGCGGGTCGCGCGCCGGCGAGCGGCCCATTGCCGGTAGCTTCTCCGGGAGCAGCGGCTCCACCCATCCCCTCAGAAGGAGAGATGGGAGGAGAAGAGGTGAAGGGCGCGCCATCTGCCGCCGCGGTTGCAGAGCAAGCCCCGCCAGCGCAGGCGACACCTGCCGGCGGAGCACTGCCGCAGACCCCTGCGACAGGCGCGGCCCCCCCCGCCGCAACACCCACGGCCGCGGTTGGAGTCGAACCGACAACTGGAAGGCCTGTCGAAGGGCGGATTTCCGCCGAGAAGTTCCCGTCAGCGCCGGGGCGGGTTACCTTTGACTTCAAGGATGCGGACATCGTCAATATCCTCAGGATATTCTCGACCCGCTACGGGATAAATATCGTTGCCGGCCCGGAGGTCCAGGGGAAGGTTACGATACGGCTGGTGGATGTTCCCTGGGCGACCGCCCTGAAATTGATTCTTGAGTCCAATAATTACTCATACGTCAAGCAGAATAACGTGGTTCGCGTGATCTCCCGCGATCAGCTCGATAAAGAGCCGCTGGAGACCCAGGTCTTTCCGCTGAGTTACGCGCGGGCGACCGAGGTGATCAATTCCATCACCCATCTGCTCACCCCCGCCCGGGGCCAGGTCAAGCCCGATGACCGGAGCAATACGCTCGTGGTGACCGATACACCGGGAAAACTGACGCAGATTGAGGGGATCGTCAACCGCCTCGACCGGCGCACCCCGCAGGTTCTCATCGAGACCCGGATCCTGGAACTCAGGGATGACTTTAATGAGAACATAGGAATCAACTGGGTTTCGCTCAAGGGCTACAGCGTCACCTTCGGCCCTCCCGAGGGAGAGGGTATGTTTACGTACAAGCGCGAGGCGATATCAGCGAAAGAGGACAGCAGCGCGGATATATTCAGTGATATCACCACGACGACTGGCACGAATACCTCCACTACGGGAAAGAGTAAAACCGGCACGACGACGATCTCCACCTCCGGCGGGACCAGCGGCACGGACATCACCAATACCAGCACCTCCGCCAGTTCGAAAGAGAACACTACCGAGCGTGTCAAGCAGTCGGGGACGACGGGGATCAAAAACCTGGGGGATCTTGGCTCGCAAGATACGGCCATTGACCAAAAAGGCTCCCGCGTGACGACGACGACGCTCACACAGGCGGTGCTCACGCCCGACAATTTCCAACTCACCCTGAGTTTTCTCCAGGATCAGACCGACGCGAATCTTATCTCTCATCCCAAGCTGGTGACCGCCGATAACAAAGAGTCTTCCATCAAAGTGACTGAGCAGTGGCCCATACCCAAATTCACGCTCAACAGCCAGACGGGCAGCTATGACATCACGGGTTTCGAGTACAAGGACATCGGCATTATCCTCAAGGTGAAGCCCCATGTGAATGAGGACGATTTCATCAACATGTCAGTCAGCCCGGAGGTGAGTGATATCTCTGATACAACCACGTTCGGCGGGGCAATAGGCGCAACCCTGCCGATCATCCAGACGCGCACGGCGACGACCGATGTGCTGATAAAAAACGGGCAGACGCTCGCCATCGGCGGGCTGATGACCGAGTCTGAAACAGCTCTCGTGAACAAGGTCCCCCTGCTCGGCGACATTCCGATCATGGGGCCCTATATCTTTACGAGTTCCTCTAAGACGATTGTCAACCGCAATCTCCTCATCTTTGTCACGGCCAGCGTCGTCAGTGAGGAGAACAAGGACAATCTCTGGGTCGGGCAGAGAGAGGATCAGGCCAGGCGCCTGAATCTCCCGCGGACGAAATGGTGGGAGCCGAAGAAGCTCCGCCACGGCCTTGGCTCCACGTCGGGGTATTGAAGAAACAGCAGAAGGTGTAACGTGTAAGGCATAAAGAATAGAGTGCATTATGCTTTAGAATCTACACTTTCAAGCTTACGCCGTAGCCCAAAATGGCGGATAACCGATTAATATCTTCACCAACTGGGTGCGCGTAATTAAGAAATGGTGATTCTGTAGGGGCTTGATTTATCAAACCCGTTACGCGGGTCGGATGAATCTGACCCCTACAAGTCCGCCATTTCGGGCGTAGCTAGAGCCTTGACGATGCTCAGATTCTGTGGTATATTTGTGGCGGCTTCTTAGAGGAGTGCGATGATGCGACTGCGATATGCCATTTCGGCCATTCCCCTGCTGTTCCTCCTGCCCCTCTCGCTGAAGGCCCAGACGATAGTGCACGGACAGACTCTCTATGGATCTGTCAACTGGACATCCTCCATGAATCCAATCATCGTCACAGGTGATATTACCATCGATGAGGGTGCGACGCTCACTATAGGTCCGGGCTGCGATATCAGGTTCCAGGAAAACAAGGACGACACGAAGTGGGGATGGGATAAAAAGCGCAGCGAAATAATCGTCCGCGGAACCCTCGATATCAGCGGCACCCCATCCGAACTCGTGATGCTCACGAGCACCGGGACCGGGCCACAGGGCTGGTTTGGGATAATTTTCTCCGAAAATACGGCAACGGGTACCATCCAGTACTGCAATATAGATCACAGCGTGTACGGCATAAATTTCACGGCGTGCGACGGCCCTCTTTACGGCGGTACGGCGCCGGTTGTCTCCAACTGCATGATCAATGATGTGTCAGTTGGCATGCTTTTTGATGACGATTCCTCTCCCTCGATCACTACCTCCACGATAATAAATGCGGCCATCGGCTTTGTGTGTATGTCTGACAGCGCCCCCGCGATCACGAACTGCAATACGGGGTTCTTGGCGGGGAATAAAATGGCCGTGTATGCGACAGAGGGCGCGCAACCGACATTCACCGGCTGCGCGTTCGCCTCAGGCTCCGTTGACCTCGATATGTATAGCGATGTGATCATGCGCGACAGCACCATATCGGACACGGCTAACGGCATCATCGGCCACGAATCAAGAGAGGTGGGTTCAGCGAAAGTCGTTTCGCACTGTCGCATGACTGTTGATAACTGCAATATCATCGGCCTGGGGGATGAGGGGAACGGTATAGAATGGGACGACAACCTCGATGTGCTCAAGGTCGAGTATTCACGGCTCGGGGGTTTTACTCAGATCGTCTGGCCGCGATGGGGCAGTATCGATCCGCAGGCGGGCATCGATCACATGATAGGCCCGCGCTTCAGCCCGCCTGACCCCAGGAGCGGTGAATGCACGGCGGGGAGCAACGTGACACTGGTCGATTCGACGGTAGATTTTGTGGAGTTGGGCGCGTATGTCGGGATGGCCATCTATAATTACACCGACAAGAGCTCCGGAACGGTGACAGGTATTGTCACGACCTATACCACGAATGACACTCTTCAGATCGCCGGCGGAATGATCGGTGGCGCGGTGAATAACCCGGGGGACATCTACTACTTCTCCCCGCAGGCCGAGCCTGTTCTTGGTTTCTGTACGGCTAATGGGGGAAATACGTACATTATTGATGACACGGTCAACTTTGTATCGCTGGGTGCGTATGACGGGATGATCGTCACCAATGAAACTGACAAGAGCACCGGCACCGTTATCGGCATCATCTCGATGCCATCCTCTACTCCTGAAACATATAACGCGCTTGAGACCTCTGGGATGAGCGGCGGAATGACGAACGATGAGGGTGATATATACTCATTCACACCGTCGGTGGCGGATCGGGGGGACTACAATAACATCGATTTGGGCGACCTCTTTCTGGACCCCGCCAACCCCTTCAGGAACTGGCCTCCATGGTATGTCGCGCAAGCCGATTACAGCGATGGGCAGAATGAATTTTACGGTGTCCAGGATCCTGGCTGCCTCTTCAACATCAACATGGAGCAGGGCAGCAATCAGCCTCCAAACCTCTACCAGCTCGAGGTATGGGCGGAGGGGAACTGGTGGCTGACGACGAACGGCACCGTGATCGGCCGGTACATCTGGGATTACTACGATTCGCACTACCTCGGCGCCGTGTGGAATTTACCCCACCGGACCCCTGATAAGAAGAGGACCTACTCTGCTTCCGGGACGATAGTGGACACTATCGGTGACCCCGCAGCGGGGGTGAGGGTTTCGGCGGATATCAGCACTCACTCCGAGTTCCCGGGAGTGCACACGGTGCTTGCGGCTATCACTGACGAATATGGTTACTATACAATCTATGGCCTCCTCCCGAGCGGGACCCCGTATTCCATTATCCCCCAGAGGCTCGGATATACGTTCACCCCTCCCTCCAGGACGGTGACCATCGATCTATGGAATCCGTCTGATATTACGGGACAGGATTTCACCACCGTGCTTCCGGCTCCGGTCATTACAAGCGTGGGCCGGCAAGACGGCGCCGATGGAGCCGACTACGGCCTGCCGGGAAGGAAGAATTGGGGGGTCCGGAGCCAGACAACCGATATCGTCGTCGCGGGGATCCTTTTCAGGCAGACACCTGCCATTTTCCTGAGGGGGCCTCTCCCATCGAGCAGTGACACGGCATGCTCAAATACAACCTTTGTCACCGCCACCAATCTCACGGCAACTGTTCCCGCCGGCATGGCGCCCGGCGATTACGCGGTGCGGGTGGTCAACCCCGACGGCCAGGAGAATATCTGGGGTAGCGCGAGCGTTCCCGGGTTTACCATTGTCAGACAGCTCGCGCCGTACGTCACCGGCATCGGCCCGAACCCGATCTCCAGCGCATTCTCCGGAGATCTGACGGTGTCCGGCAAGAATTTTCAATCAGGGTGCAACCTTCTCATTGGCGGCTATACATGGCCGGGGCTCACGCCGGGAGGCGAGGGGACGAGCCTCACGGTCACCTATGATTCTGGCGCGCTTTCGGCTGGAACCTATGCCGTTATCGTCACCAATCCTGATGAGCAGAGCTCCAATACTGATGTCACATTCACAGTAAATAGCCCTCCACCGACTATAACTCCGCTTCCGACAATCACGCCCACACCCGGCCCGCCCACGCCCACTCCCGGCCCGCCCACGCCCATCCCGAAGTATCCGCGGATCCAGCCGATCACTAACGCCGCGAGCTACAGGAGGGGGGAGACTCTCGCGCTGAGTGTTGGAATGTGGCCTGATAGCACTAATGCGTTCCACAATCTCGGCGACCTTTACATCGCCGTGCGCACGCCCAATGGCACCTTGCTGTTTCTGTCAAAGGGCCGGTGGAAGAGATCGTCAGCGGCCGTTTATAAAGAGCTGGTGATAGGTGTCTACAGCTCGCTCCCCTTGGGCTCTTTTAAGATCGGCGGGTCGTTCCCCTCCGGCACCTACACTGTCTACGGTGTGCTGAATACATCGGGGACCTCGGTGTTCAACCCCAGAAACTGGCGCTCCGGCCTCGGCTCCAGATCATTCACGATTCAATAAGGATGGCCCCTCCTTCATCAGGTCCGGCACCTTGCTCTCCACAGGCCTCCGCCTCACGCGCATTGGTTGTCTTTGGCGCCCCACAGAACGCATCCGTTTAAGGTGCAGCTTCTCTCGGCGTGTGTTATAGACCCGAGATCGTTTCTAATTCGAGGTTTGTAAACGGCAGCATTTGATTCTCATTTATCTTCTGGGACTTGTGTTTTGTCATTTGGTGTTTGTCATTTGGTATTGTGGATTTGGGATTTGACATTTGGGATTTGGGATTTGGGATTTAAGAGGTGGGTCTTTCTCCGTTGTCTTGCTGATGACCCTGTGCTATAAGTATAGGGGCCGCGATGCCGGGGCAGGAAAGCGCCGGTGCGGGCGTCTCGAGCTGAATGATCCCCTTTGAATTTCTTTGCGTGTGAGAGAAGGCTCCTGGAGCGCTGTGATGCTTCTGTATATTGCGTATAATATCGCGCGGTTCGGCATTTCAGTTGTTCCGCGGCTTGTCTCCGTCTGGATCGCCAGGCGGATCGCGGACATGTGCTTTATGTTCGACGGCCCGGCGCGCCGTGCGGTCATCGCCAATCTCACGCACGTCCTTTCCGTCACCGGGCGCAAAACCGCGTCGCGGCAGGTCCGCGCGGAGATCATACGTCTCGCCCGGGAGTCGTTTGAAAATTTCGCGGTGCACATTGTCGACTTCATGCGCCTGAGCAAGGTGCGCGGCGACATTAAAAAAGGGCTGCTCAAACTCGAGCATATCGAGCGTTTCAGAGAGGCGTTTGCGCGGGGCAGGGGATTGATCTCGATCACCGCGCACCTGGGCAACTGGGAGATGGGGGCGGCGGCCACGGCGAGCGAGGGGTTCCCGCTGCACGCGGTCGCGCTCAAGTTCAGGGATAAGAAGATCGACCGATTCTTTTCACACCTGAGAGACCTGGGCGGCATACGGCTGATCGACTTCAACCATGCGGCGCGCGGATGTTTCCAGGCGATCAAAAGAAAAGAGATGATCGCTTTTGTGACGGACAGGGATGTGAACGGGAACGGTTACCCCGTAAAATTCTTCGGCAGGCAGATCACCATCCCCAGGGGCCCCGCTGAGATCGGGGCGCGGAGCGGCGCGCCCATCGTGCCCGCATTCTGCGTGCAGGATAAAAATGGCTGTTTCCGTCTGTGCGTTGAGGAGCCTATCGAGGCTGATGAGGGCATGCCGATGGACGAGAGGGTAGACCGGATCAACAGGCGCATGGTGGAACTCATGGAGCAGTACATCGCGCGCTATCCGTCACAGTGGTTCGCATTCTACAAGGTATGGAGTGAGTCCGATGAAGCCGTGCGCGCTGATTCCCGCGTTTAACGAGGAGGAGCGCATAGGACAGGTAGTTGCCGGCGCCTCCAGGCATGTGACAAAGGTGATCGTCGTTGACGATGGTTCGGTGGACGGGACGGCGCGCGTCGCCCGTGAGGCGGGCGCCGAGGTGGTGACCCATAGCCGGAATCTCGGCAAGGGAGCCTCCCTCAGGGATGGTCTGACAAAGGCCTTCGCCGAGGGGTTCGATCCCGTGATCGTGCTCGATGGAGATGCGCAGCATGACTGGGATGAGATTCCGCTGTTCCTGGAGGCCGACCGCGGGGGACGGTCGGACATCATCGTGGGTGATCGTATGGGGCGGGCGGAGGGCATGCCACTCATCAGGTATCTCACCAACAGGGTCACCTCGTTCTTCGTCTCAAAACTCGCGAAGCAGAGGATACCCGACAGCCAGTGCGGATACAGGCTCATCCACAGGAGCGCGTTTCAGCGCATGGAATTCAGCACGATGCGCTACGATACCGAGGCGGAGATGCTCATAGAGGCCGCGCGTGCCGGGTGCAGGATCGGCTCTATCCCGGTGAAGACAATCTACGGTTCTGAGAAGAGCAGGATCGATCCCGTGCGAGACACCGTCAGGTTTATTAAATTGGTGATGCGGCATATGAGGAAATCGCCGGTCTCCGGCAGGAACAGAGCGAGTGATGAATGAGGCGGGGGGCACCCTGTAGCTTACCCTTTAGGGTGAGCCCTACAGTTATGGATAACTTTTAGGTCGCTCATACGGCAATGGACGAAAAAGAATTCAAGCAGCAACGCGAGCTGATGGTTGAGCAGCAACTCACGCCGCGCGGCATCTGTAATCCTGAGGTGGTGCGCGCCTTCATGAGTGTGCCGCGGCATCGTTTTCTGGGAGCGGCGCTCCAGCATTCGGCCTACGCAGACCACCCCCTGCCGATCGGGGAAGGACAAACCATCTCCCAGCCCTACATGGTCGCGCTGATGACGCAGTGTCTTGGCCTCGCGGCGAGCGACCGCGCCCTTGAGATCGGGACTGGTTCAGGTTACCAGACTTCGATCCTCGCGACGATTGCGGCGGAGGTGTTCACGGTCGAGAGGGTTGCACCGCTCGCAAAAAAAGCCGAGTCAATACTGAAGGAACTGGGGTATAATAACGTCCATTTCCTCGTGGGTGATGGGACGAGGGGATGGCCCGAGGAGGCTCCATTTGACGGGATCGTGGTCACCGCGGGCGCGCCTCGGATCCCTGAGCCCCTCGTCGCGCAGCTCGCCGAGGGGGGCAGGTTGGTGATCCCGGTGGGGGGTGGGTGGTCGCAGGAATTGATGATCGTGCGGAAGGTGAAGGGGAAGATAGAGGAGGAACCTGTCTGCGGGTGCGTCTTCGTGCCGCTCCTGGGGGAGTTCGGATGGAAACAGGATTAAGAATTAAGGTTCTCTTCCAAGCTGTGTGGGTTTGATTTTGTAAAGCAATCAAGAATATGTGAGCTCACCCAATTATGGAAACTAACCTTCGCAACGCCTTTTTGTTGTTATCCCCTCTCCCCCAGGAGGGAGAGGGTGGGGTGAGGGGGAAATACAGCCAAAAGCTCAAAGCGGAAAGCGTAAGGTATGCTCGCTTTCAACTTTCAACTGTAGTTCACACCCCCACCGAACCTTCCCTCGGCTTCGCTCGGGACAAGCTCCCCGTCAGAGGGGGAGGAATTTACGTGATTTACCCACACAAAACGGAAGAGAACCAGAATTAAGCACTAAGGATTAAGCATATTTGGATTAATGCACATAGAGAAGCTTATTGCTTAATCCTTAGCGCTGCCAAAAGGAGAATCATGCATTTGCTTCGGCGATTATATGACTGGGTTTTGCACTGGGCTCATACTCCCTACGGGACACCGGCCCTTTTTCTGCTCGCGTTCGCGGAATCCTCTTTTTTCCCGGTGCCGCCGGATGTGCTGCTGATCGCGCTGGTGTTCGCACGCCGTGAGCGCGCGTTTTATTACGCCGCTGTATGCACCATAGGATCGGTCTTGGGGGGGATGTTCGGCTACTATCTCGGCCATGAATTCTTCAGCATAGTGAACTACATTGTCGCTTTTGTCGTTGGCAAGAGTGTCTGGTATGGAGTGGCGCATGAAGGCGCCCGGGTGGTGAACGAAGCCGGATTCGCTTTTTACGCGTATCCGGCGGGATCCCCCTATGTGTCTGACACCTCCGTATTTTTGAAGGTCAAGCAACTCTATGACCAAAATGCATTTATGGCGGTTTTTACCGCTGCGTTTACGCCGATTCCCTATAAGGTTTTCACTATCGCGGGTGGTTATTTCCAAATACCATTCAGCACCCTGGTGACGGCGTCGATCCTCGGGCGCGCCGGGCGCTTTTTCGGGGTGAGCATTTTGCTCTGGAAATTCGGTCCCCCGATGAAGAGATTTATAGAAAAATATTTCGACTGGCTCTCCATTCTTTTCGTGGTGCTGATAATCCTCGGTTTTCTGGCAATGAAGTATATGATGTAGTGAGAAGATAAACGGTTGATGAATTGTGGCGCGTTTCACTTTTCACTGTTGTATCGGGGCGTAGCGTCCCGAAAGCATTCGGGAGTGAGCGCGTCCCGATCGAGATCGGGGAGGTCGGCGGTTCAAGCTGATATATAGTGTTTATATTAAACGGGGCGTAGCGCAGCTGGCTAGCGCGCTTGGTTCGGGACCAAGAGGTCGGCGGTTCGAATCCGCCCGCCCCGACCATTACTGCAGCAACACCGGTTTCCAGTTTATAGTTCCAAGTAAGAGGGGCAAACGAGCGGGGCTAGCGCGCCCCGATCGAGATCGGGGAGGTCGGCGGTTCGAATCCGCCCGCCCCGACCATTACTGCAGCAACACCGGTTTCCAGTTTATAGTTCCAAGTAAGAGGGGCAAACGAGCGGGGCTAGCGCGGCCCCGATCGAGATCGGGGAGGTCCTCCGGTTCGAATCCGCCCGCCCCGACCATTACTGCAGCCTAAAGTGTAAGGCATAATGCGGTGCTGAGGCTGTTACGCAATTCCTCGGTGCGCGCAGGTGGGGCACGCTATGAAAATAGGCTTTGCCAACAATCCGCGGAAAAACATCCTTGACGAGATAGAATGGATCGGCAGGAACGGATTCGATTTTGTTGATTTATTCCTGGAAGAGGATCAGGCAGTTCCCGAGAAAATTGATATTCAGAAAATACGCGAACTCCTGAAGACGTACGGGCTCGGCGTTGTCGGTCATACCGCGTGGTATCTGCCGGTCGGATCCCCCGTACCATCACTGAGAGATGCTGCAATCTCAGAGATGCAGAGATATTTTGAGTGCTTTTCGAAGCTCACGGTGCCCTATGTGACCATCCATGCCAATTGGCCGCCCGGAATGTTTTCAACGAAAGAAGGCATAGAGTTCCAGGTCGGAACACTGAGGAAACTTGTGGAGAGCGCGAAGAAGCACGACATTAGTCTCATGTATGAACCCGTCGATACCTGGCACGACAGCATAGAGAGCGTCTCCGAGATTTTGCAGAGCGTGCCGAATCTCTACCTGCACCTCGATATTGGGCACGCACATCTGTTTGGGAGGAAGCCGGAGCAGTTCATTATAAAATTTCATGATAGGCTAAAACACATTCACATGAACGACAACGACGGGAACAGAGACCTGCATATTCCTCTGGGGGCAGGCACAATTGACTGGGAAAACGTCATCAAATGTCTGAAGCAGTACTATGATGGAACAATAACCCTGGAAATATTTTCCCGCGACAGGGATTATGTCTTATTGTGCAAAGAAAAACTTAAGAAGTGGTGGAAGTAGAATGGCCGGGGCTGAGGGAGTGGTTGATTAAAGCCGAACTTACTGTAAGCCAGCCAGTTGCTGATCGATATGGGCTCTGAACCTCTCGGCGTCCGGGGAGGATATCTCGCTGATTTTCAGCCCCACGCGGAGAATGGCAGATTGATCAAGGGGATTGTGGATCTTCGTCCCCCATGTCGCCTCCCCCGCCATTGTAATCGCATCATGCGAGTCGGGCAATGTGATTTCGGCGGATACCTTCTGACCGTTTCTGAGAACCTCGACGCCGGAGGAGACGTACGTTTCTATGGCAATGCCCTCTTTGCTCAGGTTGGAGACCCGCCCCCCGTAGAACTTCAAACCGGGAGCTGCCGTTGACTCATCAATGATGGTCAGGCGCACGGGGAGGTCCGCCATGAGGCGCTCGTGTTTCCGGCGTTCCGATCTCTCGGATGGTTTCTGTCCCACGACTGCTCTCCCGCTTTTTTAACTTTAGGCTTTTAACTTTTAACTGTAGTAATGGTGGAGCTGACGGGAGTTGAACCCGTGACCTTCCCGATGCCATCGGGACGCTCTCCCAACTGAGCTACAGCCCCACCGGGGGAAATCCCAACATCCAAATCCCTGCCTGCCGGCAGGCAAAATCCCAATAGATAGAACAGCAAAAAAGACTGTCCGAGCGGTGTTAAATCACCTTATTATCAGGAAGCCGGGCAGGTTTGTCAATTGCATTTACTTCATCGCTGGTATATAATCAGCCGTTCGCATCTGTCCGGAAGGCCTTATATGGGAATGACGATCGTTCAGAAAATACTGGCTGCCCACGCGGGGCGCGAGTCGGTCTCTCCCGGTGATATGATCATGGCGTCGGTTGATATCGCGCTCGGAAACGATATCACCGCGCCGATCGCCATCAAGGAATTCAGATCAATCGGCGCCACGAAGGTCTTTGACCGGGGCCGCGTCATCCTCATCGCGGATCATTTTACTCCCAATAAAGACATCCAGTCGGCCGAGCAGAGCAAGATACTGAGGGACTTTGCCCGCGAGCAACAGCTCACGCACTACTATGACGTTGGTCGATGCGGCATAGAGCATGCCCTGCTTCCGGAGAAGGGGCTTGTGCTGCCGGGAGACCTGATCATCGGGGCGGACAGCCACACCTGCACGTACGGTGCGCTGGGGGCATTCGCGACCGGCGTGGGGAGCACGGATCTCGCCGCGGCGATGGCCACGGGTGAGGTGTGGCTCCGCGTCCCTGAGTCCATCAAGTTCGTCTACAGGGGGAAATTGAGGGAATGGGTCGGCGGGAAGGACCTCATACTCTATACCATAGGCAAAATAGGAGTCGATGGCGCACGCTATAAGGCGATGGAGTTTACGGGAGAGACGATCAAGCGGCTCCCTGTGGCCGGCAGGATTACCATGTGCAATATGGCCGTCGAGGCGGGCGGCAAGTGCGGCATTATCAATCCGGATAAAATTACCCTGGAATATGTGCGCCGGAGAACGGATCGCCAATTCCGCCTGTGCTCGAGCGATGAGGATGCCCGCTACGAGAGGACGATCGAGTATGATGTCGCGGATATCGAGCCGCAGGTCTCCTTCCCCTCGCTCCCTGAAAATGCGCGGGGCGTCAGCGAGGTGGGAGAGGTGCCGATCGATCAGGTGGTGATCGGCTCCTGCACGAACGGCCAGATAGATGATCTGAGGGTTGCGGCGGGCATCCTCAGGGGCCGGAAGGTGCACAGAAATGTGAGGCTGATCGTGATCCCCGCCACGCAGGAGGTGTACGCCGAGGCGCTCAGGGAGGGGTTGCTCGAGATTTTTATCAACGCCGAGGGGGCGGTATCGACGCCGACGTGCGGCCCGTGCCTCGGAGGCCACATGGGAGTGCTGGCGGCCGGCGAGCGGGCGCTCGCCACCACCAACAGGAACTTCGTGGGACGGATGGGGCACCAGAAGAGCGAGGTCTACCTCAGCGGGCCCGCGGTCGCGGCGGCGAGCGCGGTTGCAGGGAGGATTTGCTCGCCTGAGGAGATTTGACTTTTGCCACAGATGCACACAGATTGGCACAGATACGCACAGATTTTTTAAAAGAGACGAGAACGGGGTGCACGCAGACGTTTGCCGCAGCCGAAAGTTCAAAGTGTAGGGTGTAAAATATAAAGGCACACAATATTCTTTCAACTTTACACTTTCAACTGTAGTGAGCATCTGTGTTTATCTGGGTTCATCCGTGTATATCCGTGATAAAGATTGAAGAAGGTTCCTAATGAAAATCAGAGGCAGGGCGTGGAAGTTCGGCGATGATGTAAATACGGATGAGATCATCCCCGGGCGATACCTCAACACCATTGATCCGGCCGCGCTCGCGCAGCACTGCATGGAGGATGCGGATCCCGGGTTCGCGGCAAAGGTAAAGCCTGGAGACCTCATTGTGGGAGGCAAGAACTTCGGGTGCGGTTCGTCGCGCGAGCACGCGCCCATCGCGATAAAGGCCGCCGGTGTGCGCGCGGTGATTGCGGTATCGTTCGCGCGGATATTTTACCGCAACTCGTTCAATATCGGGCTGCCCATATTTGAGTCCCCCGAAGCGAGCGGGGGGATCGCCGCCGGCGACGAGGTCGAAATCGATACTGAAAAGGGCTTGGTAAGAAATTTGACCAGGCGGGAGGACTACCCTATCATGCAGATCCCTCCCTTCATGGAGGAGCTGGTGAAGGTCGGCGGCCTCATGGCGTATGTGAAAAAGAGGTTGGGAACCGCGGATTGAACGGGTTAAGCGGATTATAAGCGTCATTGGTCGCAGATGAATGCAGATTTGCGCAGATAAAAATGATCAACAGTGTTCATGCATAGCAAAAAAATCCGCACAATCCGCCTCATCCGCGGTTTAACACGGTTTGTTCAGTATTCAATAGGGGGACACAATGGGACGAAAATACGAGATTGCGGTAATCCCCGGTGACGGTACGGGGCCTGAGGTGATCCGCGAGGGCTTGAAAGTCCTCAGCGCGGCCGCCGGCAGGTATGGATTCAAACTCGAGACGCGTGAGTATGATTTTGGCGGAGCGCGATATAAGAAGACCGGAGAGACACTCCCGGACTCCGCCCTGAATGAGCTCAGGGGATTCAAGGCGATCTACCTCGGAGCGATCGGGCACCCCGACGTGAAGCCGGGGATTCTTGAAAAAGGCATCCTGCTCAAGTTGCGCTTCGAGCTCGACCAGTACATCAATCTGCGCCCCGTGAAGCTCTATCCCGGTGTGGAGACCCCCCTCAGGAATAAGAAGCCGGAGGATATCGATTTCATTGTAGTGCGGGAGAATACGGAAGACCTCTACGCTGGGATCGGCGGCTTCCTGAAGAAGGGGACCCCCGACGAGGTGGCAATCCAGGAAATGATCTACACGAGGAAGGGGGTCGAGCGCTGCATCCGGTACGCTTTCGAACTCGCCATGACGCGACCCCGGAAGAAGCTCACCTTCTGCGGCAAGACAAACGTGCTCACCTATGTCCACGACCTCTGGCAGAGAACCTTCGACGAGGTGGGGCGGGAGTACCCGAAGGTCCAGAAAGATTACGCCCACGTTGACGCGATCTGCATGTGGATGGTGAAGAGCCCGGAGGCATTCGACGTCATAGTCACCTCAAATATGTTTGGCGACATCATCACCGATCTGGGCGCGATGATCCAGGGGGGCATGGGGATCGCGGCGGGGGCCAATATCAACCCAACGGGGACATCAATGTTCGAACCGATCGGCGGATCGGCCCCCAAGTACACGGGGAAAAACGTGATCAACCCGCTCGCCGCAATCTGCGCGGGGGGGATGATGCTCGACTTCCTGGGAGAGAAGGAAGCGGCTCAGGCGATCGAGCAAGCGGTGATGAAAGTGGTCTCGGGAAAGCTCAAGAGCCTCTCGGCAGGCAAGATGGGTTATGGGACGGATGAGGTGGGCACAATGGTGGCGGACATCGTGCGGGGATGAAGTCATGAGGGCGAGAGAGTGTGTCCGAAAAATAAATGGTGTCTGTCCCTATTTATTAAGGAGTGAATAGTATGGTGCAGGGATATTCAATAGCGATAGCAGGAGCGACGGGAGCGGTCGGCACGGAGATGATTCGGACGCTCGAAAAGAGGAACTTCCCCGTACGGGACATCAGGCTGCTCGCATCACGCCGTTCCGTGGGGAAGAGGTTGCCGTTCAAGGGGGAGGATATCCCCGTCGAGGAGCTCAGGGCCGATTCGTTCAAGGGCGTGGAGATCGCCTTGTTCAGCGCGGGCGCATCGCGGAGCAAGGATTTTGCGCCGGCAGCCGTTAAGGCGGGCGCGATTGTGGTGGATAATTCCAGCGCGTTCAGGATGAATCCGGATGTTCCCCTGGTGGTCCCCGAGGTGAATCCTGAAAAGGTCGGGGAGCACAAGGGCATCATCGCGAATCCAAACTGCTCCACCATCATCATGGTTGTTCCCCTCTGGCCTCTGCATAGGGCGGCGCGGATAAAAAGAATCGTGGTGTCAACGTACCAGGCAGCGTCGGGGGCGGGGGCGGGCGCGATGGCGGAATTGCAGAGGCAGATCTGCGAACTATCGGAAGGGAAGAACGCGACGGTCTCGGTGTTGCCCCAGCAGATCGCCTATAACCTTTTCCCGCACGTTGACGTGTTCCTCCCGGACGGCTATACGAAAGAAGAGATGAAGATGGTCATGGAGACGAGGAAGATATTCGGAGATGATTCAATAGTGCTTACCGCCACCTGCGTGCGGGTGCCGGTGCTGAGGGCTCACTCGGAGGCGGTGAATATCGAGACGGAACGGAAACTGACCGCGGCGGAAGTGCGGCTAATCCTCTCCCGCGCACCTGGCGTGAAAGTCGTGGATGACACATCTAAGAATCTCTATCCGATGCCGCTCATGGCGACCGGCCGGGATGAGGTGCTCGTGGGGCGCATTCGCGAGGATATGTCGCAGCCTCGCGGCATAGATTTGTTCATTTCGGGGGACCAGCTCCTCAAGGGGGCCGCGCTCAATGCGGTGCAGATCGCCGAATTAGTAGTAAGCGGTAAATAATAAGCAATACGCAAAAGCGGCAAGGCGCAGCTTAATCCTTACGGCTTACCACTTAGAGCTTGTTTCCTATGGCCGGCGTGCGCAACATAAAACTGGTGATCGAGTACGAGGGGACCCGCTACTGCGGATGGCAGGTGCAGCCCAACGGCCCCACGATCCAGGAAAAGCTTGAGCTCGCCATCAGACAGATCACGGGCGAGACGGTGCGGATCTTCGGCGCGGGGCGGACCGACGCGGGGGTGCACGCCTCCGGACAGGTGGCGAACTTCCATACCGCGTGCCGGATGTCCGCCGAGCGGATGCGCCACGCCCTGAACGCAGTCCTCCCCGATGACATCGTGGTGCTCGATCTCGGTGAAGTTCCGGAATCATTTCATGCCCGGTACAGCGCGAAGAGCAGGCGCTACCGCTACACAATCCTCAACCGCACTGCCCCTTGCGCGCTCCAGCGATACTGTGCCCTGCACCTCGCGCAGCCGCTCGATATTGAGGCGATGCGAGAAGCGGCCGGGCATCTCATCGGCACATGGGATTTCTCCTCCTTCGGCTGCAATGCCGGCAGGGAGGATGATCCGGTGCGAACCGTCCTGGCCATAGCGGTTGACAGACAGGGAAATTATCTCACGATCGAGATAGAAGCGGTCAGTTTCCTCTACAAAATGGTCCGCTCGATCGTGGGGACGCTCATCGATGTGGGGAGGGGGAAGATGCAACCGTCGGATGTCCCCCGGATACTGAGGGATCGCGACAGGAAGAGCGCCAGCGCCACCGCGCCGGCTCAGGGACTTACACTGATCAAAGTCGATTATTGAGGATCCACTCAGTGAAAACGACGCAACGATTAGTATCTGTGGCATTGCCTCTTGTGTACCTTGCCATTCTCGCGCCAATTTATCTCTGGGGAAAAATACCAAACGCAAACACTATTATTTTTCACCTGATTAACGCTGTTCTCCTCCTCGCCGTATCCTTATCGGTAGATCGCCCCTATGCGCAACAGTTGGGCGAATGGTTCAACCGCCATGCAGATACAATAATAGCTTTTATAGTTGTTATCGTTGCGATCCTGTTTTGCGTCTTGAATTATCTGAAGTTCACCAACTATGGCTTTGTGGGTGAGGATCTTTCCAAATTCGCTCAGAGCTTTTACTCAACAACCTATCGGCATCAACTGTTCACCAATTCTTATGCGCGCTCGCATTTTGGCATTCACTTCAGTCCGTTCCTATTTATCCTCTGTCCTGCCTACTGGCTTTGTCCTCACCCTTGGATATTAATTTTTGCGAAAGTTCTTTCCCTCTCACTCAGCATGATACCTGTTTATCTAATTGCTCGTGATGCACTTTCAAAGATGGCTGCCCTGGTCATTGTAGGCAGCTATTTGATGTCACCCGCAGTGTTCAGCCAATTTTTGTTCGAATTCTACGAGCTTCAATTCGCACCGCTCGTCATTGGATTCTGTTTGTACTATTTCCTGAAAAAGAAAAAGGCTTTTTTCTTTTTATGTCTCATCATCCTCATATCAATAAGAGAAGAAATGGGTATGTGCGCGATCGCGCTTGGCGTTTATTCCATTATTATAAAAAGGGATAAGTCATGGTCTATCCCTATGCTCATTATTGGGACCGTATCAATCCTCTCCTCGTATTTCTTCCTAATCCCGTATTTTAATCCGTCGGGTAAATACCCAACTGTTTTAATTACAGGCCGATCTGGTGGTTTAATGCCTTTTCAGCTTTATAAGAATATGGTGAGCATAGAAAATGCCAGGTATAGCTATTTTCTGCTCGCTCCCGCCTTGTTTGTGTTACCTTTTTTAAATCCTTCGTGCATACTCGCCACCCCTTTTATCGTAGGGGTACTCTTATCCGGCAAGCTTCTGACTAAGTGGATTGGCTACCACTACCATGCTTTTGTTATGGTTGCCCTTTTTATAAGCTGCATACTATCGCTGGGTCATTTTGGCTCTCTGGGATACTCTAATAAGAAACCCGGTGAGGGCGTGTTTCTCTGCAAACTCTGCATTGTGCTCATGCTGTTTGTTGCCACATCTTTGACCTGTTATCAATACATACCCTCTATTAAAACGGAGATCATGGCTCCGTATGGCTGGAATGGCCTTATACCTCTTGCCGAGTACAAACAAGCGCTGGCCGAGGCGATCTCTATTATTCCTCCCCAGGCCAGCATCGCCGTGCCTCGATACACAGCCCCCCATCTTGCCAATAGGGATCATGTATTGTACGACCTTCCAGGGGAGCGGCCCGACTATGCGCTCATTGACAAGAACACAAAAGATAAAGCGACTCTTGGCCGTTTAAACGAGAAATTTCTCAATGACAGTAACTATCTGTCAAATTATAAAAGTATATTTTGTAGAAATGGGATACACTTATACAGGAGAAAAGATAAAACTAGATAGATCAATCATGTTGCCGCGCTGATTGGATGTTAATTTGTTGTAGCAGGGACCTAAACCTCGGCTGTACATAGGGAGGTAGTATGGGTTTTTACTCTATTAGGCAGAAATTTTTCATCTTGTTCTTCTTTACTGTTATAACCAGCATCGCAAGTGTGCCTCCTTTAATAATCGCCCAGGACGAAGACTCCTTCTCGGGGGAGGTGGGCGAAGATGCGCTGTCAGGGGTGCCGCGCGAAACCGCTCCCGGGGCCGCTCAGGGAGCGCCTGTGACTGCGACCGGCATCGAGGGATGGGCGCGGGCCGCGAAGAAGCGGATGAGTTTTGCGGTGGCAAATATCTTTGAATCGCGGGACGTCTGGCGCGGCATCAACTGGTTCGGAATCGATCCGGCATATCTCATGGGCGGCGATTTCAAGCTCGATCTCACCCCCTATGACGAACAGCGGCTGAGGGATATATGGGAGGTGAAACTGCACTCCATGGTCGGAGGCGCGTGGGCCCTCAAGTCGGGCCATGAGATAAATGATCGGTTCAAGGTGATGGCGGCGCTGGAGAACAGGTTCTTTAAGTACCTCGATTTCGACATCGGTTACGAACACTATGGCCTCCCACCTTTTGATGACCACGACAGGGACTTCGAGGAGCTGCTCATCCGCACCGGATTCAACTCGATCCCCACATTCCGGCCCCTCACGCTTCCCGGCTACGCAAAGCCTGTCACCGCGATACCGTTCGCCGTTCACTATGGTGCCTATAGCGGTTTTTCGTCAAAGAGCTTTGCATGGACCACTGATAAATACGGCTTCCACGGCTACCCACCCAACTGGTGGTGGCACAATGTCGAATTCAATCTCATCGTTCCCTTCCCCGATGTCATCCCCGATAGCACATGGGGCATCCTTCAGTGCCTGAAGCTGGACTCCACAATCTGGGCGATCGACAGAGGATCAGTGCTCCCCGGTCTGAAGAAAGGTCTCCAGGACGCGGAGTTCGGGCTGGCGCTCCCTCTCATCCTCGACATGGGGAAGGCGTTCACGCTCGAGAGGTATCTGTGGGGCGCCTTCGGCGAGTCGAAAATCATCGTCGAGCCATTCGTGCGGTACGTGATGGACGCCCAGAACCTCGATACCCAGACGATGGTCTGGCACGACAAGGACGAGATTATCGGCGGGGTGGCGCTGGTGTACGCGTTCTAGTGTAGTGCGTCAGAGATATCTTGTCAGATAAAAATCTATCAACCGACCTAGGTTAGGGTCATTGCGAGCGAAGCGAAGCAATCTTGACTCCACATGGGAGATTGCTTCGGTCGTCTCGCTTCGCGCGACTCCCTCGCAATGACAACCCAAATATAAAGAAGCGTTAGACGCACTACACTAATACAAACGCATTAAGTAAAGTTACACAATCGCTTGATTTTTTGAACTGACCATGAACGTGTTGTTTTGCGAACCGTCGTCCATGTATTCTCAAGGTCATCAAACCACTGGTTGGTCGTGGCCTCGTAACGGACTC
>JAPLCX010000085.1 GCA_026392035.1 Candidatus Auribacterota bacterium
CCCGGGAGAACTAATACGCTCCGGCAACAGGCCGACTTTAAAATTGCCTGCTAATTTTATATACAAGGACGCATTCGAATATGCCATTACCAAAATCAGAAAATTGAAAGTCTAATTCACCATTTTCACGCAGGTTTCAGGTTTAATCTTTAGTTTTCGATCCACCCGCTCGATCTTCCGCTGCGCAGAAGGAAAATGAACCCAACACTCATAATCAACAAAGTGCCCTGTACAGGCTGCACAGGGATTAAGTTTACTCCTCTTTTTGCTCACAAGCCAATTAAAGAAGAGGGAAATCTTGATCAATTAATTGCAGTGGTCACCCTGAAGGGTGGCTACAATTCCCACACCTTCCGCACCCTGAAGGGTGCGCTACGGATGGTTTGCCGATACGCGACACGCACCACCGCACCTTGAAGGGTCTCACCCTGAAGAGGCGCACCTTGAAGGGTGCGCTACAGATATATTGGGGACATTCGCAGCTCTTCCATCTTGACGCACACACGCGGGTTGATGCACAATAGCCCTGTAATGAGCCCCAACGACCACCGGATGATGCTCACACACGCTCACCCTCGCGCGGCGACGCAGCGTACCCTGCACGCGCTCCGGAGAGGCGCATTCGTAATCTCCCTGGTTTTCCTGGCTCTCCCGCTTCGTGCCCTCGGCGTGTCTGCGGAGTCCCGTGAGGACGCGGCGCGCTCCTCTCCACCGGAGCCGCTCCCCGTCCGGGTGGAGACGACCTTCTACCTCTTGAACCTCACCTCCGTCAATGAACGTGCGGAAACATTTGACGCGGATGTGTACATCGATTTCAAGTGGCATGATCCACGGCTCGCATTCGCTCCGGAGACAAAAAAGGGCGCAAAGAAGATCTACACCGAAAAGGCCGCGGAGGACAAGCTCAAGGAAATATGGTGGCCCGAGGTTGAATTTGTGAACACCGCCGCTCACCAATTCACAAACAGGACGCTGATGATTCACGCGGACGGGACGGTGGAATACCACCTCGGCGTCAGCGCGACGTTTCGCACCAATCTCAATCTCAAACGCTTCCCCTTTGACCAACAAGAGCTCCATGTCAGGCTCCAGTCATTTCTCTGGGATAAGGGCGCCGTCCTTTTCACCCCCTCGGCGATGGGGTGCGGTCACTCCGAGGGGGATACGTTCGATGATCTCGCCGTTCTGGGCGTACGAACATCCGTGTGCACAGCCCGCCTTTCGAATACGGGGGAGGAGTATTCTGAATTCGACGGGATCATAACCGCGAAACGCAACTGCATATTTTACATATGGAGGATCTTTTTCCCCGCAATACTCATCATGGCGATGTCGTGCACCGTTTTTTTCGTCCCCATCACAGACCTCCACGACCGCGTGACCATAAGCCTCACCTGCCTCCTGTCCTGCATCGCCGCCCAGTTTGCGATCAGTTTCAACCTGCCGAGAATTTCATACCTCACCCCCATCGACAAGCTCTACATGATCACGTACGTGTGTATCGCGCTCGGCGTCGCGGTCAGCGCCATTGAATACTATTTCTACAAGAGGAATCACCGGCTGTTCACAAAGTGCAACAAACAGGCCCGGTGGTTCGTGCCGCTGCTGTACGTCATCCTCCTGGCAGCGGTGATATTCGTGTAGATGTTTGATATCAAACGTGCCGCTAAGAAGAGAGTTAGGACTGAAGAGGCATGGCGCCTTAAAGGGGGAGAACAGAAATTAGAAATACTTCCATGACCACAGCGGATTCACCTGTCAAATTGAGGTGGCATGCCATTTCAATGGCAATCATCATACTGGCCGGTATCGCCGCATATTCAAATAGTGTCCGGGGCTCTTTTCACTTTGACGATCTCCCCACCATTGTTTTGAATCCCCACATAAGGAGCCTCAATCCCGCTGTCGTATGGGCCGGCAATAACCATTCCAGATTTCTGGGTTTCTACTCGTTCGCACTTAACTACTATTGGGGAGGATTGGCGCGGTTACAGGGATGGCATTATGTAAACATCGGCGCGCACATAATCTGCTCCCTGATGCTGTATCTGGTTTTACTCTGCCTTGCCGAGGATACCCGCCTTGCCGGCAACAAGGTTCCGTTCATGGCCGCCCTTCTTTTTGCCGTGCACCCCGTTTTCAGCGAACCGGTCAATTATATACAGGCAAGGCTTGTCCCGTTTTATACCCTGTTTTCCCTCACCGGCGTTTTCGCTGCTATTCTTTGCATGAGAGCGCGGCGGTATGTTTCAAGGCTTTTAGCCGCGTTGTGCGTTCTCGCAAGCATTATTCTAGGAGGGTTATCCAAAGAGGTGGGGCTGTTTTATGCGTTGGGGGGTGTCGGGCTATATCTTTTTGCCTTTGGCGTAGAAGACAGGAAGGTTCGAAAAACTATTTTCATTATTCTCGCCTCTGTAGCCATTTCTATTGTTCTGATTATTACCGCAAAGGGGTATCTCTCGCTGATATTTCAGCGGGGCTACCATTTTAGGCTTGGAGAAACAACCTTTGTAACCCGCGTTCTTACGAATGCCGGGGTTTTCTGGAGATATATCTCTCTCATCATTCCCTCATCTCCGCGTTTGAATGCCGATCATTATGTAAGGGTCGTGAGCGTTGCGACGGCGCCTCAGATACTGGCGGCCCTCATTCCTCTTATAGGTATGGGAGCGATTGTAGGCTTTGCTTTTATGATAAGGTCGCGAGAACCGCTTGTGTCCTTTCTGCTTCTCTGGGTCATCATGGGGGTTCTGCCGTACATGCCGGGTGCTGTTACAACAGAGCTCATGGTAGAGTATAAGTTTTATTTTCCTGCCATAGGGCTGGTGAGCCTCCTGGCATGGGCATTTGATAGGGCGTGTATTCTTGCGGCGCCGAGGCTGTCAAAACGTTTTGCAAATATTATTCTATGGACTCTGTTCGGGTTTCTGGCGGTTCATTGCGTCAAGGAGACGAGAGATCGGAACCGCGCATGGGTAAGCGAGCTCACTTTATGGAGCGACGCGGTAAAGAAATCTCCTCAAAAGTGCAGGACACACAGTAACCTCGGCGTCGCTCTAGCAAAGCAGGGAAGGCTTGATGAGGCTATCGCGCACTATCTCGAAGCCATACTGATTAGCCCGGCCTATGCGGAAGCGCGCAATAACTTGGGGGTCGCTCTAGCAAAGCAGGGGAGGCTTGATGAGGCTATTGCGCGCTATCTCGAGGCCCTACGGATCAACCCGGCCTATGCGGAAGCGCACAATAACCTGGGGGATGCATTGAAGAGGAAAGGGCAGCTTGATGATGCCATTGCGCATCTCTCGGAGGCGCTGCGGATTGAACCAGATTCGGCGATTGCGCACAATAACCTGGGACTCGCTCTGGCCGACAAGGGGAGGTTTGACGAGGCTATTGCGCACTCTCTCGAAGCCCTACGGATCAACCCGGCCGATGCGGAAGCGCACAATAACCTGGGGGATATGTTATCCCGATTGGGGAATCTTGCCGATGCCATAGGCCATTATGCCGAGGCGTTGCGGATCAAGCCTGACTATGCGAAAGCGCACAACAACATGGGAGTCGCTCTAGCAAAGCAGGGGAGGCTTGATGAAGCTATCGGCTATTTTTCGGAGGCGCTGCGGATTGAACCAGATTCGGCGATTGCGCATAATAACCTGGGACTCGCTCTGGCCGACCAGGGGAGGCTTGATGAGGCTATCGCGCACTATCTCGAAGCCATACGGATTAGCCCGGCCTATGCGGAAGCGCACAATAACCTGGGGATTGCATTGAAGCGGAAGGGGCAGATGGATGGGGCAGACTGAGTTATTGCAGGGCAGTTCGATTAGCCGCAACACTATTGCACCACGGAGTCCCACGCGTAAACCAGTAGTCCCCTAACGAACGGATAAGGATTAATAGAGTTCAATTCAGCCCGAATCAAGATATAAAACAGGAGCGCAAGCTATGAATGTTGTTAAAGTAATCGAACTTCGCCAGGTCTTCACCGCACGCCCTTTCGCAACCGCACCCCTATATTTTTCAGGCACTCCAAGCCCTCAATACCTTGAAAATAGCGCTCCGCGCAGCCCAGTTGCGAAAATCGGGCTAAGAGCGGGGAGGAGTTCCGCGTACTACCGCGTGAGGACCGCGCACACGGCGGAGGCGCACGCGATCAGGAAACTCCCTGCGATGTCCGCCGGGGAGAGAAGGAACTTCTCAGGCTTGAACTTCTTGGCGCAGTGGTTTGCCACCGGTAGACGGATGAGCATGACAGCCGGTACAAGCGCGAGATATGCATACCCCCCCACCATGAGCGCGAAGAGAATGCCGCGCTCAACAACTCCATAATATTTTGAGAAGCCATCAGGCATGAGTGCGTATTCGGGAGCATGCAGAAGTGTGCGCTTGGCAGAATCGAGCAGGTAGACCCCACTGAACGTGGCCACGAGAAAAAATATGGAGGTGGTGATCACCCCCGCGCGATCGAGCCTCTGAATGATGCCCCCCTGCAGCTCGGGCAGCCCCGGGAGTGGGGTCATGAATACGGCTGCGATCACCGCGATGTGCATCGCCTGATCCAGGAGGAACGTCCCGAGATCATTCCGGGGGCCCAGGCGGTCGAGGAAGGCCACTTTAACATAATCCACCATCAGATGAGCGCCCGCGACCACGGAGATGAAGCGCCAGAATGACCAAGAGCCGATGAGCGGGTAACCCGCGAGCGCCATTGTACCCAGGCAGATGAGGGCGTGTGGAATCTGTCCCGCGAGGTATCTTCTCTTCAACCGGTAGATATGCGCGGACTGCAGGGGAAAATCGGCGACCAGGTGCGCCAGGATCAGCAATTTAAAAAGCAGCATGGATATTTTGTAACTACTCAGGTAGTCAGAAGCCAGGAGCCAGAATCCAGAATGGATCGCGAATAAGCTTCCAGTAGCTTGCTGACCTCTTCGAGTAACTGCATTAACCCTGAATTCCGGCTCCTGAGCAGTAATGTCGCCGCTGGCGTCCTCATTCCAACTCCTGGCTCCTGACTCCTGAATTCTGGCTCCTGAGCAGTTACCATTACATCTGCTCCAGGGCGAGGAGGCCGATGAACTCATCCGCGCTGATCGCGGACGGCGAGGCCATGTAGTGCGTTCCCAGGACGTCCCCGGCAACCGGGGTGATCGCCCCGCGCACCGCGCTGCCGGTGATCTGGAGCACCACGTCGATGGAACCGTCAGAGTAGTACGTCTTGGAAACCTCTTCTGCCCCCTGCACCACTCCCTTGACCGCGATATCGACCTGATCGTTCTGAACGGCGAAGTTTTTGAGCGTCGTCGAGGAGGTTACCACGGCGCCGTATATCTTCTCGGCGAGCCGCCGGTACGCGTCCACCGTCGCCGCCCGCTCGGTGGTGGCGCGAATGAAGGCCCCGAAGGCGCCGGCGTATTCCGTGAGGGATACGGGGGTCACATTTTTCCAGACCAGCGCGATATCGCGATTGATTATTTTGCGCACTCGCTCGAGCGGGTACTCCAGCCGCAACGTCGCGCGGCGCTCGTTCTTCTGGTATTCCGATTTTATCACGTGGGCGTTGCCGGTGCTGTCGAGCAGCGCCTCACAGATTTTTGGATCCTTATTCATGAGGTCGCCGACCGTCTCCTCACCCGAAAGCCTGATCATTTCGAGCTTATCGATGATCCCCTTCTGAGCCCGGTAGCGCGCCTCACCCATCGCCCAGCGCTCGGCTTCCCGGGGGTTTTCGATCTCCGCGGGAGCGGTCACGCTCGCCTCGGCGCCGATGACGATGTTCCCGAGGCTCGGCTTCGGGCTCTTGAGGCGTTCCAGCAATCCCTGCGCATCCTTGAGCGGCACCTTCGGGTCGCCGAGCCTCTTGATCAGCAGCTCCTTTGGGGGCAGGCCGGTTCCCTTTGCCCTCAGCAGCGCCGCCGTCCACGGCGCCACGGTGGTGCGCTGTTCGGGACTCACGTTGACATATTTCTGGGGCTCGCCGACCGCCATGACGTTCACCGTGCCGCTGGAGACTGCCACGCGCGTCGCCTGGGTTTCCCCCTCCGCACCGAACGAGAACGCGGTGCCGCGCACGGCGGCCACCGCGACAGGCGACTTCAAACTCAGGCGCGTCCCCGCGGGGAGCTTGTCCAGCTTGGCGATGATGTCCCCCTTCAGCAGGCCGAGGTCGGTCAATTTCATCACCGAGCCGTCGGGATCCTTCGACTCCTTGGAGAGCTGCTCGATCTTCAGGAGCGAGTTTTCCCTGAGCCGGAACTTGTTCGGCGGATCCAGCTGCATATCCGCATAGCAGTTGTTGGATGTCCTGAGCGAATCCGTCGCGACGAGCGATGTCCCCACTCTCGCGGCCGACCATGCAGTCGACGGCGGCTTCAGGCACTCGGCATGGCGGTACACCTTGATGAGGGAGACCGACGGGCCCGTTTCTGAACCTCCGTAGAGCGCGAAGGGGATGCACACCCCGAGTCCGATAACGAGCGCACGAGTAAGGGTGTTCACGACAATTCCTCCCCGCCGAAACCGATGTAGTGAATCGGCGATTGTTGTTAAGTTTCTATTGTCGGGAAGTGTATCACAGCACGCGCGCTCCAGCCAAGCCAATAGAGAATCGCGGACTATCCCCAGTTTTCAGAAAAGTAGCTTTGATGTTTTACCACGGAGGACACGGAGAATATACAGAGGTCACGGAGTAAAAATTCGTAGCGTGTTGTCACAATACTTGTTACTCAATCTCTGTGTTCTCCGTGTATCTCCGTGCGCTCCGTGGTGAGACATTATTGCTGCCGCGCTGCGATCAGCAATTGAATTATCCCACTATTATGTGTAGAATGCCACACGAGGATCGCACGCATGAAAATGAGGTACATTGCCACCCTTTTAACGCTCCTGAGTTTGGTGCTGGTCACGCTCATGAGTCGGACCGGCGTGTTCAGGATGTATGAAGATAAGACGATTGACTCCCGATTCTCCTGGCGCCACAGGGTGCGGGGGCCGGTCTCGTGCCCCGATATCCGCATCATAGGGATTGATGACCAGACGCTCATCGCGCTGGGCGGGCGGTGGCCGATCCCCTGGCGCTGGCACGCCCTCCTCTTCGAAGCGCTCTCCGACAACCTCCCCGCGGTGGCCGCTTACAATATTCTATTCCCCTCCGCCGAGGGGCAGGAGAAGAACGACGAAGAACAACTCGTGGAGGCGACGCAGCGGCTCGGCGATGTAGTTTATCCCTACTATTTTGAATTTGCGGAAGCGGGACCCGCACGCGCCGAACCACCGGCTCCTTCTGCCGAGCGCGCGGCTGACAGGAAAATGCTGCAAAAATATGCGCTCACCGACGTGGAGGGCGACGTTGGGTCGCTCCCACGAACGGCCGAGGTCACCATTCCGGTAGCGCCGCTCGCCGCACATGCCGCGCTCGGCTTTGCGAATGCGCAGGGGGACGAGGCAGACGGCGTGGTGCGGCGGATGCCGCTCGTCCTCGGCTTCGAGGGCAGGGTCTATCCCTCGTTCTGCCTCACGGCAGTCCTCCGCTACTACAATATAGCGATCGAGGATGTCCATGTCGCGCTCGGCAATCGCGTTGAATTCGATGTCCCTGAGGGTCCTCACGTCTCGATCCCCATTGATACACAGGGGAGAATGTTCATCAACTTCACGGCCAACTACAATGAATTCAGCCACAGCGTATTCTCCCAGGTGGTGCAGTCCTTCGCCCGCCGCCAGAAAGGCCTGGGCGCGCCGCTCGACCTCTCAGATTTTGAGGGGAAGCTCGTGCTCGTAGGGCTCACGGCGACCGGCGTCATAGAAGCCTACACGAAGCCGACCCCGCTTGATCCCGAGAGCCCCTTCCTCACCGCCCAGGCGAACGCGCTCAGTACGATCATCTCCCGCTCATTCCCCCGGCTTCCGGGGTTCTGGGCAGTGACCGGCCTCCTGCTTCTCCTGGGGGCTGCCGTGAGCCTGATCACCTCTTCAATGAAGGCCGCAACGAGTTTGGTACTCTCGGCGATCTGCCTCTGCATTTTCATCGCCATCTCGTACTGGCTCTTCTTCTTCAAGACGATCATCCTGCCCCTCGTCTCCGGAGGATGCATGGCGGTCCTCACCTATACCTTCATCACCTCATACCGCTATGCCACTGAGGAGCGGCAGAGGAGGTTCTACCGTGGCGTGCTGGGGAAGTACCTTTCACACAACGTAATGGAGACAATCCTACAACATCCCGCCGAGCTCAAACTCGGGGGGGAACGCAAGGATATGACCGTGCTCTTTGCTGACGTACGGGGCTTTACCAAATTCTGTGAACGGAGCCCCGTCGAGGAGATCGCCCCGCGGCTGAATGAGCTCCACGAGAAGATGACGCAGATCATCTGGAGGCACGATGGCACGCTGGACAAATACATGGGAGACGGGATCATGGCATTCTGGGGGGCGCCGCTCCCGCAGAAGGACCACGCGCGCAGGGCGGTCCTCGCGGCGATTGACATGATGGCGGAACTCACCCGGATGCGCCCCTCATGGGAATCGCGCGGGATAGAACCCTTCTCCATGGGGATAGGCATCAATACGGGGACAATGGTTGTCGGGAACATGGGATCGAACGAGTTCTGGAACTACACGGTTCTGGGAGACGAGGTGAACCTCGCCGCCCGTCTCGAGGGTCTCACTAGAAGCTATCAGGTGGATGTGATAGTATCAGAATTCACCTATCGCCTCGTGCGCGACGTTGTGGAGGCCCGACTGCTCGGCGAGGTAACCGTGAAGGGGAAAGAAAAGCCGGTGGTGGTCTACGGGTTGACCGGGAAGAGGTGACCTCTTGAACCAGTCTAGTGTCCCTAATGTTTCTCTATATTTGATTTTTGGTCACATGGTCTAGTTTTTGCATTCGTCATTCCCGTCCCGCTAAGCGGGAGGAATCCAGAATAGCAGATGGACTCCTGCTCCCCGATTTATCGAGGACAAGTTTCGCAGGAGTGACATAGCCAGTATCAGTAAATGTAAAGGCACGCATGAGAGAGTACACCAGCAGCGCGGCATGGGGCAGCTGAAGGGTGACACGATGGGAGACGGTACCGCACTTATCAAGGAGAAGATCACTGAGCTCGGAGCCCTCCAAGATCAGCTCCGCGCGGCAAATCATAAGATCACCAGCCTGTCTGCCCTGGTCGAGATAAGCAAGATCATTAACTCGACCCTCGACCTGGACACCCTGCTCACCATGATCATGGAAATCATCAAACAGGTGCTCAACGCCGAGAGCGGGTCGCTCCTCCTCATTGACGAGCGCGGCGACGAGCTGCTGTACAGGGTCGCCCTTGGCGCGAAGGGCAAGGAGCTGAAGGATAAGTTCAGGCTGAAGATGGGCCAGGGGATAGCCGGGTGGGTAGCGATGCACGCCGAACCGCTCCTCGTTCCCGACGTGAGCCAGGACAAGCGCTTCGACCCCACGACGGACGAAACACTGGGTCATAAAACGCGCTCCATCCTGTGCGTGCCGCTGCAGGTCCAGGGAAAGACGCTGGGGGTGCTCGAGGCGATCAATTCAAAGAGCCCGGGCGGTTTTTCACACGACGAGATGGAGTTGTTCCTGGCGTTCTCGAGCCAGGCGGCCGTCGCCCTGGAGAGCGCGCGCATGCACGCGCGCCTTCTCGAAAAACAGCATTTCGAGCACGAGCTCCAGATCGCTCATCAGATTCAGCAAAACTTCCTCCCCTCGTCATTTCCGAAGATTCCCGGGGCGAAGCTCTACGCAAGGACCGTGCCCGCATGGGAAACGGGCGGTGATTTTTTCGATGTCGTGGAAATGGGAGGGGGTCGGATCGGCGCGGTGGTCGGCGACGTGTCGGGGAAGGGCGTGCCGGCGGCGCTCTACATGGTGAAGGCGCTGAGCGAGTTCCGTTTTCGCTCCCCGGGGACGCTGGGCATTGACAGGATGCTCGAGGCGCTCAACGAGAGTCTCTTCGAGCACAGCACGAGCGGCATGTTCGTCACGCTCCTCTACGCCGTGGTGGACAGCGCCGCGCGCACACTCTCCTACGGCAGCGCCGGCCACCTGCCGATGATACGTAAGATTGGCGGAGCCGGCGCCATTGAGTTCCTCGACCAGGCAACGGGCATACCGCTCGGCATCACCCGCGGCGCGCGCTATACGGTGCACACGTCAGCGCTTGAAAAAGGCGACCTGCTCTTTCTCTACACCGACGGTATCATTGAGGCGCGGGACAGGAAGGGGCATGAATTCGGCCTCGCGCGCCTGAAGCGTCTCCTCTCCTCTGAACGGGCAGCGGGGCCTGAGGAGATTGTGAAACGGGTGTTGCGGGGGGTTGAGCGCTTCGCAAAGGGGATGCCCCAGCACGATGACCTCACGGCAATGGCGATTAAGATCGGGTAGGCGATGACCATGAAACAGATACCACAGGACATAATTTCAGTTACCATCCCGAGCAATCCAAAATACCTGCGGGCGATTCGTGCCCTCGTGGACGAGGTGACGTACGAGATGGGATTTTCGGCACAGGCGAGGAGCGAGGTGATCCAGGCCGCCATCGAGGCATGCACGAATGTGATCAAACACAGCTACGAGGGGAATTTCCACAAAAAGATCATACTCATCCTCAAAGAGCTGCCCGACCGCCTTGAGGTTATCATCAAGGACCTCGGTAAAAAGGTGCACCCGGCGCGCATCAGGCATCGGGACCTCCATGACGTGAAACCCGGCGGTCTTGGCGTGTACATCATCAAGTACTCCATGGATATGGTGTGGTACGACATGACTCCGAGGAAAGGGACAGAACTGAAGATGGTCAAATTCCTGAAGAAAGCGAAACATCCCCGCTGAGTCAGCGGCTCAGCGCGCGCTGAATCCTGCATTCCCCCTTCCTGATGATATTATTGAGGGAGCATTCCATTAAGAGGATTAGCCGCGGATTTATACCTTCAGTGGCAAAACAAACGCAGCCGCACTCGAGATCCGCGCACCTTTCCCCGCCGCATCCGAATCCCGCAATATTCGTAGGCTCACGCAAGAAAAGCAGCAAAATTTTTCATTGATTAAATAGATCGCTATTTGTCAATAATATCAAGGCGTCATATCACTCACAACCGCAATATATTACACAACAGATAAATTTCCAGCACTTTGGCATGGAAGTTGCTTCCTTATCCGGTAGGAGTTAGCCATGAAAGAGATCTGTGAGTACTGCTTCAGCGAACTGGTAGTGGAAGACGAGAAAAGAGAAGGCAACCGCAAGTTCGTTTGGAAGAGATGTTCGAATGAGAACTGCGGGGAAACATTTCTCTTCGTGGAGTACCTCTGGCAACTGAACCTGGCGAACTGCCAGTCCTTCCAGGTCGTCGCCAGCGGGTGATTCCCCGTGTAGCCCGCCCGCCTGCCTACGTCAGGCAAGTCCCAAACTTGCCCGCCAGAGGCGGGTGTCAAATGTCAAATAAATTCTAAATCCCAAATTCCAAAATTCAAACCATTTGCCTGCCTGCCGGCAGGCATGGATTTTGTCATTTGTCATTTTTTAGGACGCTGCCCCTCTCCCTTCCCCCCTTTCGCAAAGGGGGGTTAGGGGGGGATTTGCTCAGGGTGCGCCCCTATTTTTCCCCTTTCTTCTTCCTGATCTCCCCAAGTGTGACCTCAAGAATCCCTCGCTCACGCAACGCCTCATTCGCCAGGGACTGATAATCCTCGCCCCTGCCCCTCCAATCATAGCAGATATTGATCGTCTTCCTGAGGAGCATGGCCTCATTCACAAGCTCCTCCGGGACGACCCGCTTAAATAGCCTTGCGTAGCGGCCGGAGACCAGATCCATAATGGTTGTCCCCTCCGCGAGGCGCCCTTCCCTGTTGATAAGCCCCCGGTCGAAAAGCTCTTTCAGGAGCGCCGGCATCCTGGGTTTTATCATCAATTTTTTTATAAAACCCTCTATCATACCTCCCACCCTCTTCTGAATCTCCTTATCCACTAAAGAAACAATAATGGCGCTGATCTCCTTCTGCATCTTTTCACTGTAGCGATGGGGCGCTTTCCCCGAGATGGTGTTTTTCAACACATCGACGGGGGAGATCTTTATCGGAAGCTTCATCATCTCCCTGCCCCGCTCCTTGATAATGTAATGCATTTCAACGGTCACCCCTTCCAACTCCCTTATGAGCCTCTTCCTCTCCTCCGGCGCAACAGCGGCGATGACCTTCCGGCAATGCTTCTCCATATCGAGGAGGAGATTCAAAACAGCCGGTCCGAGTTGGGGGAAGAAAATGGATGAAAATTTGTAAAGCGCCGCGGCCTTGTCGCTGTCGAACAGATCTGAATTGACGTAGAGCGGCGAAAAAAGTTCGGCAGGAGCGTTCAATAGAGATGGTTTCATGGTTGATGCCGGAGTAAAGCATTATATGTTGTAACTGGCTCCTGAGCAGTTACGGGGATTTTACACATTGTAAATATCCCCTATCTTTCTGAATGGCAGCCGATAGATAATATAGATGATAATAAAATCATCCTTGAGCAGCTCTTCCAGCCCGTGGCGCACCCCCATGAACACCAGCGGCGCCTCGCCATCCTGGAGCGTGCTCTTGATCCTCCCCGCGATAAACTCGTCCCGTTGTTTCATCAGTTCCGCACTCTCGGCCCTGTACCGCTCCAACGCCGCGGCATGATCATGGGCGGACGCGATAAACCTGGTGAGGCAATCATATTCCTTGATCAGCAACTGCTGATCCTCGGTGCCTTCGATCCGCGCCCCATTATTCAATAAATCAAGAATCAGTTGGTGATTCCGGCTCCCCTTCTCGGCAAGCTTCGACACAACCTCCCTCTCCATCCCGCACACAGGCAGGCTGTCCTGGTAAATTCTCATAGAAGAAAAAACAACCTGGGTTTCATGAATCTTCTTGTATATCCCATCCCACATGTCTTTCACTGACTTGTCGTACTCGTTTCCCGGCTTATCCGCGTGTTTTCCGCCCCCGCTTGCTTTCAACGAGAAAACGATATCCTCGCTCTCCCGATGGGTATGAAGAACGGGAACATATAAAAGATTGAACGGTTTGATCATTGTTCGCCTTTTCTTTCGGACGCCAGGGCCTCGCTCACCACCCGCTTGACCGTTTCGATATTGAAAGGCTTGCTGATGTATTCATAGACATTCAAATCAGCCGCCTCTCTCGCCGTAAAGGCGCTGCCGTATGCGGTAAGGATTATCACTATAACATCTCTATCAACTTTCCTGATATTGCGAAGCGTCTCCATGCCGCCCATGCGCGGCATCTTCAGATCGAGAATGATCACATCCGGCTTGCTCTCGCCGTACCGCTCCAGCCCCTCAAGCCCGTCCTGAGCGGTAACGACGCCATATCCTTCATTGCCCAACAGTTCCTTAAATAACGAACATATGTCCGGTTCGTCATCTATTACAAGAACCTTATACTCCTGTTTTTTATCTGCTTTCTTTTTCATAACCGCCTCTCTTTTCTATGGGTAACATAATGGTTACCGTTGTTCCCCTGCCTTCACCGTCGCTCTGAACGGTCATATCACCGTCGTGAGACTTGACTATGCCGACGCACACCGACAGCCCGAGCCCGGCGCCCTTCCCAACCTCCTTGGTGCTGAAGAACGGATCGAACACCTTGTGCAAATCCTCTTTTTTTATCCCCACCCCACTGTCCTGGAATATAACGCGAAGCCAGTTGCCTTCCCTCGCCGTGGTAATTTTCAATACCCCCCTGCCATTCATGGCCTGGCAGGCATTGAGCGCCACATTTATAAAAACCTTCGATAACGCCTCCCGGTTAACAAAGACACAGGGGACATCCAATAAATAATCTTTTTTCAACGCTATGTGCTCAAGCGATGTCTGCCGCCCGGTTAACTCCATAGCCTCATCCACAACCTCATGCACATCCACTGGCGCCAACTGAAGGCTGTATCCCCTCCCGCATGCAAGCAGGCTGCTCACAATCGCCCTGCAACGATCGGCGTTGCTCGCCACCTTCTCAAGCGCGTCCCTCAGTTCTTTGCGCTCGAATTTGTCCTGCCCCAGCTTGCTCAACGCCAACTGGCTGAAACCGATCACACAGGCGAGCGGGTTATTGAGCTCGTGGCCGGCCCCCGCCACAAACGTGCCTACGGCCGCCAGCCTCTCCGCTGTCATGAGCCGTCTCTCCATTCCCTTTTGCGTGGTAATGTCCCTTACCGTTGCCTGGACGATTACCTTTCCGTCTTGCTCCATCCTGGTCAGGAGTACGGTGGCGGGGAACTCCTCGCCGTCGAGGCGCTTATGCGTCCACTCGAAATAATTGGAGCCCTCGCGCATGGCTGTCTGGATCATCTCCCTGGCCTTTTCGGCGGAAGCGCGCCCGTCCGGCTGCCGTTCGGGCGATAGATCCCACGGCCCCAGATTCGAGAATTCCTCCGCGTTCCTCGCCTTGAACATCTCCATCGTTGCACGGTTGCCGGAGGTGAACTTCCATGACGGAGGTTCAATGATCATGATAGCGTCACGGGAACTCTCGAAGAGGTTGCGGTACTTGCTTTCACTTTCCCGCAGCGCCACTTGCATACGATACTGCTCTGTCACATCATGAAAGACCAGCACCACGCCGAGAATACGGCCGTCCTTATCGCGGATGGGTGCGGCGCTGTCGGCAATCAGATACTCCGTGCCGTCGCGGGCAATCAGCATGGTATCATTAGACAGTCCGATAATACCGGCTGTTTCCAGAACACGCTTGACAGGATCCGGTGACGGCTGGCGAGTACGGGCATCTATAATGCGGAAAACATTGGACAGGGGACTCCCTTTAGATTCAAGCAGCGTCCAGCCAGTCATTTTCTCGGCCACGGGATTCATGCGCACGATCCTCCCATCGGTATCGACGGAGATGACCGCGTCGCCAATGGAATGCAAAGTAATGGCCATGTCTTCCTCACTCTTCCGCAACGCCTCCTCCGCATGGGACTGTTGGATGACAAGCGCAACGGCGCTGCTGAGTCCGTCCAGCATTTCGTCTTCAGCAGACCGCATGGGATGTTTGGAGAAAAGACTCAGAACACCTATCGCTTCACCGCCGGGAACCCTAAGCTGGTATCCTGCGAACGACACGAGTCCCAGATTGCGCGCCCATTCGTGGTTGTGGACATGGGGATCATGCTGCACGTCATTTGTCAGGAACTTGTGATCTTCGCCAGACGCGATGCGTCCGATTTTGTAACAGCCGAAGGGGACGCGGTGGTGCGCTTTGCCGTCCAGGTGGGTGTAGCGGCCGGAGCTCGCCACCAAATGCAAACACCGGTCACGGTAGCGGCATACATGAGGCCCTTCTCTCACTTCGGCATGGATGCAGTCCCGTTCACAAAGATCTCCGGGCCGAATCAGCCATATTCGACAAAAATCGGCGTCAAAGAGCCGGACAACGCCATCGGTTATAGTTCTTAGTTTTTCATCAAGCAATGCCGGCGCAAGCAGCGAATGCTGGAGCACGCTGACACCATGCTGCCACAGCAACATTTTGCCATGTTCTTCCTCCAGCTTTTTCAGCTCGGTGATATCTTTGGCAATATGTACCGTGCCCGCTATCTCTCCCTTATCGTCAAATATAGGCGATACCGTAACCAAAAGAGGTATGCCTATATTTTTATCGTCCACCTCCTCGGTATGCGGCTTTTTGTCTCGCAGCGTCTTTTGATGCGGGCAATCGGGCCAAGGTTTATCGGACTTATGCAGGATTTCATAACACTTCTTTCCTATCACCCCTTCGGCCTTTAAGTGTAATGCGCTTATAAGCGCCGTGTTGGCCTTAATTATCCTGCTTTCGTTATCCAAGATGAAAACAAAATCCGAGATGGAGTTAAGTATGAGCTCCCACTCCTCGGCCTGCTGTTTGACTTTCTCCCCGGAATTTTTACGCTCGGTGACATCCATGAAAACACCCATCGTTTCTATGTCACACCCAATCCAAGAGGCACACCCTGAATACTAACTCCGCCATCTCACCAATCTCGGAATCAGTATTCGGGCGTTGGCCCTTTTCATTCATGCCAGATTCTTTGCCCGTATAATAAGATCCGCGGTCTTCTGGCGTATGTACGCAATGAGATGACAATTCCTGCAATCGAATTTCTCATTATCATGATCTTTGCAGGAGAGAAGGACGTCCACGGCCTTTTTCAGTTCCCCGGCGAACTCAGCCTTCTCCGCGGCCCCCTTGGCCGCGTTGATAGTATCCGTAATGCTCTTGATCGCATCCTCCTGCCTCTGAAACTTCCGGCAACTTATCGCCCTGGATTCCTTTTTCATGGCCTGCACCCCCTCACATTAGGTCTCCCAACGGCCCCAGGTTTATGTTGAGCTCCTCATCCTTGAGCCCAAAAATCCCTTTGAGCTCCTTTATCTTGTTCTCCAACTTCATCAGGGTCTCGCCAACCTGCTCAATCTGTTCGTCCGTCAGGCTGCCCCCTTCTATCCGCCGCAGCGCCTGTTTTTCAAGCAGCTTTCTGATCAATTCTACCAGCGTGAGCACCAGCTTCGCCAATCCCTTCTCCACGTTCTTTGGGTTCGCGTCAATTTTTTTGGGAAGGGCGTCCTGTATTTTATCAAGCTCGTTCATAAACAACTCAGGTGAATCAGTCTCGACTTTGCGCTTCATGCAATACCTCACGTTAGCTTGCGCTAACTTAAATCCCAAATCCCAAAGTTATTGAAATTCCGAGGCTGCCAGTTAATCCCCCAGCCCAATTTTATTAAAAGGGCGGATGAGGGGGGATTTTCACTCTCACAAAATTATACGGAGGCCAAGGGCCGCTGAATAAATATTTAAAATCACTGTGTTCTTTTTTAAAATGCTCAAACGCTTCCCGGAAATCTCCCGCCGCTCCTTTTTTTACAAGATAATTCGCGTCAAGAAGCAGATCGCAGCTTTTAAGCTTCTCCACCTTCTTTTCTGAAATGCAGTCTTTTAACACACTCTCCAGGGCAAGGATATGTTGTTCAGCTTCCTTTTCAAATGCCTTCTCTATTTCATGTTCCGCCAGCTTCTCCTTCATGTACCTTTTTGCCGGAGTGTCTCCCGACGCGCCTGACCCGGCCGTTGAACCCTTATGCGCGTGCGCGATGTTTTCTTTTATCACTTCCCCCGGCCAGATAACCCTGACGCCGAATTCCACCTTGTCCCTGAGCCTGTTGATATTTTCCTTGAATTCACCGTAGTGTTTTTTAAGAATGCACACAGCATCATCCCTTGTATTGAAGACCGTGTTGAATCTCATGGGCAGGACGACATAATTACCCATTTCTCTTTCCACCACCTCTTCGTGCCTGAGGACATCCGTTTTACCTGTATCCGTTATTCCCCTCCCTATTTCGCTCGAAATTAAACCGATATCGCGATGGGGAATATTATAGATAATCGCGCCATCCAGACCCTTTATCCGGCCTTTGAGCTTATCACCGGAATCTATCACGCAATAGGTGTAGATCACTTTAAATCCCAAATCCCAAACTCCAAATCCCAAATAAATCCCAAATCCCAAAATTTAATTGTCATTTGGCTTTTGTCATTCATCTGTCATTTGTCATTCTGCTGATTTGTCATTTGGCCTTTGTCATTCATTTGTCATTTGCCTGCCTGCCGGCAGGCAGGGATTTTTGTCATTTATTTGTCATTTGTCATTTCCTATGTCGGCTCTTCCTGTCCCCCCGCAAACGGCGTCCCTCGCAGCTTCTCCATGGTCTCGACCGAACTCAGCAACACCTTCAATCCCAGGTAAACAAGGTCCACATCAGCCACCGATATAACTATATCGCCGCTGATCACCACGCCCTTGTTCAACACCCGGTCGAGAACCTCGAGGAGCGTGACGTCCCTTGATTTTATTACGACTTTATCTACCATGCTGTTTCTCCGACAACGCGCAGAAGTTATACGGCGGCCATGGCCCGGTACAGTCAAATGAAAGACCGGAAGAAGAGAACCTATCTTTGAAATCATTTGTCGCATTGATAAAACCGCCCAGCTCATTCTTGTCCACGAGGAAGGCGGCATTCAGGATCATATCATCGTTCCTCTCGGTAACTTCCCGCGGAAGCAGCTTGTTTATGCGCGCGCGCATGCTCAATGCGCACAGCCTGTCATACATCTCCTGACCATACTCGTTCAGCTTTTTATCAACCAGAACATCGAGCAACTCATCCCTTTTCTTTTTCAACAGAAAGCCCTTCCCAGCCGAGGAAGCGCCGATCTCTTTATCCATTTGCGCGACCTCTTTATCCTGTGTCCCGAGAAATGCCCGTAATTTACCGATATCGCAATAGAGCTTCAGCCCCCACTCCTCTTTTCCGTCGAGTTCGCTCAACAAATCCTTCAGTTCTTCCTCGTATTTCTCCAACCAGCCCCGGAGGTTCGCATCAGTTTTAAAAACAGTTCCCAATTTGAACGGGACTACCGCGCCGGCTTCCATAACTCCCTCGATTACCTTGTTATGAATATTCGCCTTTACTTTGACCCACTCGAAATCAGAGAGATGCTTTTTCAGCCCCTCTTCTCCAAACTCCTCCCCTGTCACCGCGCTCACCACGGCGTAAAGACCGTGATGACACACCACGACCGGGGCCTTCGCGATCCCCGCCACATGGCCTGGCGCAGGCTCCCTGTCGGTCACACAATACAGGTAGATAAGACCTTTCTCGCCACTTTCCGCATCGCTCATTCGGATGACTCTTCCTCCTCTTTACGTCCGTACGACTGCACTTCCAGGTCGGCGCTGAGCTTGACCTTATAAATGTTCCTGTCCTGCACCTTGACCGGGAGCCCGATGGATTTCATAAAGGCGCTCTCCTCATACACCTCCGCCTCGGTCTCCCACCCGTCGCTCACCCGGGCAACCTTAATGACCTTGGCTTCTTTCGCGCTGAGCGCTTTCTTTAAAAATTCGCTGACCGCTTTCCCCGCTTCCTGAATGGTTGCCATGACCGCACCTCCTCTCCATAAGGGAAATCCCAAATCCCAAACCCCAAATCCCAAAATTCAAACCATTTGTCATTTTTTAGGACGTTGCCCCCTCCCCAAATCCCCCTCTGTCCCCCTTTTTCAAAGGGGGAGGAAATCCATCCCTCATTTCCCCCCTTTGTAAAGGGGGGTTGGGGGGGATTTACTTCCCTCTCGCCGCGTCCAATCGTTCCAGCAACTCCTTCTCCTGTCTGTTGTACTCCTCCTCATTTATCTCGTCCAGCTCGAACCTGAGCTGCAACTCCATCAGTTTCTCCTTTATCCTCCCCTCATCGGAGAACTCCTTCTGCGCGACCTCGTCGATCTTCCTCCCGAGCCAGACAATCATCTTGAGAGGAGAGAGAAGTATATCGTCGATAAGGAACATACCAAGACCACCTTGTTAATGACAAATGACAAATGCCAAAATCCAAATAAATGACAAATGACAAAATCTAACTAGCTCAACCACTTTTTAGAGTCTTATTTATAATGCTGCTCAGGATAAGCAATAATTCTTCTGCCTCACCTAACTGCCAATCAAGTTCTCCTCTATCCTCCGGCTCCCTCACCAAATCCACCTTTTTTATCAAGCGCAGCCAGTGTCTTGACTCTCGCGCCTCCCTCCTGGCAATTCCCATTTTGTTCACAAAATCTTTCCTCGTAAGAGCTCCATCCGCTTCTTCCATATTCGCGCCGATCGAACCGCTTGCCCTGATTACCTGCTTCCCGTACTCTATCAAAGCCTGGCTTTTGTCCAACCTGCTTATCAGCCTCGCAACCCTCGCTGCAAACTCCAGGGCTCTATCATAAATGTCAAATTTTCTTCCTATTGTCATTTGTTTATCATTTGTCATTCTAGTAGTTCGTCTCTTCCTGTGTCTCGACTCTTCTCCTGTTTGTCATTTGAAATTTGTCATTAGTACTTGTCTGTCTTTATCACCAGATTCACGAAATTGAACGGCGGGAGCGTGCCCACATATTTAAACTTAACAGCCTCGCCATATTTTTCCACAAGCCCTTCGACCGCCCTATCAAACTCCTCTTCGCGTTTTTCCTCAACCAGGAAGGCCGCATTCAGGATCATCCGCTCCCCATACGTGGCATTGGTCTTGGTCTCCAGCGCGACGGGTGTGAGAAATTCCATTATCTTCTCGCGATATGCCTCCCGCTCCTTCCCGAGCGCCTCCTCAACCATCCTGCCTATTTCCATGCGCTGATAATGGGTTTTATCCGCCGGCAGCGTCGCGATCTTCTCCTTGGTCCGCCGTATATGCTCATATTTTTCCAGAATGGACGGATAAATAAATTCTTCCTTGAACACCGCCTTGAGACCGAGCTCCTTTTTCCCCTCCATCTGCCGCAACATCTGCGCGAATCGGTCGTGCTCCTTCTCCAGTATCCTCCGCACCTTGTCCTCGCTCTCCGCGATGGTGCAGAACCTGACGGGCAGCACCGTGTGATGCTTCATTACCTCTTCGATCGCGCGCTCATGTGCGATCGTGTTTTCCCGCGATATCCTGTATTCCTTGACCGGGGAATTGCTGACCACGGCGGCGACGTCATTGACGCCGAAGCTCCGCACCTCATCCCCCCTGCCGCCGATCCCGACAGGGCCGAAGGCATCGGGCTCTCCAGCCGCGATTATACAATAGATATACTTACCCTCTTTCACCCCGCCCCCATTTATTTGTTATTTGTCATTCGGATTTTGTCATTTATTTGACATTTGCCCACCTGCCGGCAGGCAGGGATTTTGACATTTGTCATTGAATTCTATTTTTCCCATTCTTCCTGGTAGATGACGATATTCACAAAGTTGAACACCGGCAGCGGCCCGGCGTACATGAACGTCATTCTATCTTTGTATTTCCTGCCCAGGTCATCCATGATATTGTCAAATTCCTTCTCCCGCCCCTTGTCCACCAGGAAGGCGGCATTGATGAACATCCTGTCGTCAGTGGTATTATTGAGCTTATGGTCGTAAGCAGTTCGCCGCAGCGCGTCCACCACCCTCTCCGCCTCCTGCCGCTTCTTTTTGGCCAGCGCCTGCTCAACCATCTTGCCCAGCTCGACCCGCTCCTCAATACCCCCATTGCCCTTCGATTTCCGCAGGGTCTCCTTGAGTTGCTTGATCTCCTTGTTCTTTTCGCCGATCTCCCGGTATATGACATCCATATCCTTCCACAGCCCCTTGACGCCAAGCTCGACCTTGTGATCCATATCCCTTAAGGCATGTTTGAACTCCCTGTATCTTCTATCGAGCAGGTTGCGTATCTCATCGGCGTCCTCCGCGACGGTGCCGAAGCGCACCGGGAGCACGCCGTCGAACTCCTTCATCACTTCCTCGATCACCTTCTCGTGCGCGAGCATATTGTCGCGATTGACCACAAACCGCGTCATGGGATGATTGCTCACCACCATGCTGAGGTTCTCATAGCCGATCGTGAGAATCTCGTCGCCTCTCCCGCCTATGCCGATAGCTCCGAAATTTCTCTCCTGCTTTGTCCCGATGATGCAATAGATGTATTTGCCTTCTTTTTCCATGTCACTCCCTCAGTCTGACGAGGATCGCGCTTCTCCGTATATCGCTCGCCTTAAATGACAGGTTCTCACTGTCCCCTCCCTGCTCCGACGCCCGGGCGTACTCTTCGAGAATCTTCCACGCTCTGGTGAGATCATCAAACACCTTCTCCATATCGGTTCCGTCAGGATTAGTGTCCGGATGCGATGAGAACGCTAATTTCTGACGAATCTTCTTGATATCCGCCCGTGTGGCCGTGTCGCCCAGACTAAAAATCCGCCTCGCCCAATTGACCTCGTCGCTCCCCAGTTTTTTCACCTCAAGCGTGAAGAAACTGTACGGGGGGAGCGGTCCGATGCGCCGAAAATTCAGCTTCTCCTCAAACCGGGCATTGAGCTTATCCACCTTCGCATCGAATATCTCTCGATTCTCACGCGAGACGAGGAACGCGCTGTTCATCACCATCGTGTCATCCATGAGCTCGTGGTCCCTGAACCCACAGCTCACCGCTGTAAGCTCATGGTGAATAGCCGCCGCGCACGCTTTTCTCTGTTCATCCAGCGCCTTTTTAACAATAAGCCCTACCGTCATCTGATCCTGGGGAGTCACCCCGTTTGAACTCGCGAGGACCTTTGCCTTGATATCCTGAACCTCTTTCCTCCCCCCGGTCTCTTTAAGCAACGCGTTAAAATCACTCCAGGTCACCGCGACGTCAATCTCCACCTTATCGGCGATTTTCTTAAATACCTCCCGCGCCAACTCATACCCCCGGGCGAGAACATCCTGCGCTTCGCTCATGCTCTCCGCATAGGTCCCCACTCTCATCGGGATAACCGCGAATCGCCGCATCACGCTCTCGAGCACCTGCTGATGATGTATTAGTCGCCGCGCGACTTCGTCTTTTATCAGCGCGTTGTAGTCGTACAGCTCGGAGTTGCTCACCACCGCAGCGATATCCATATGGGGGATGGTGTACACCTGTTCCCCTCCTTCAATCCCGGGCTGCTCGAAGTAAAGCTCCTTATCAGATTCAATAATCCCATAGATATATTTGCCCTCCCGCTTCATGATACCATTCCTCAAGCCTTGTGGCCGGCCGGCGACCGCGAATTCCGCGCGCTCTCGACCAACTTCATCGCTTCTTCGAAATGCCTCTTCTCAATGGTGGGCGAGTCCTTCCCCTTCGGTTTTCGTTCGATAAACTCCCGTATGGCAATCATCGCCGCCTTGCGGCATATAAGCTCGATATCAGACCCCGACTTGCCCCCGGTGTCCCTGGCCAGCTTCCTTATATCAATGTCCGGGGCGAGGGGTTTGTTTTTGACATGGATCTTGAATATCTTTCCCCGCGCCGCTTCGTCGGGGATCGGCAGCTCGAGGAGCAGATCAAATCTGCCGCTCCTGAGCAGCGCCGGGTCAACAAGGTCCAGCCTGTTGGTCGCCCCCAGCACCAGCACGCCCTTGAGCTCCTCTATCCCGTCCATTTCCGTCAGAAACTGGCTTATCACCCGCTCCGTCACATGGGCGTCAGTGGAACTCGACCCCCGGAGGGGCACAATGCTGTCGATCTCGTCAAAGAAAAGGATGGTGGGAGACGCCTGTTTCGCCTTCTTGAAGATCTCCCGGATGCCCCGCTCGCTCTCCCCGACGTATTTTGATATGAGGGAGGGCCCTTTCACCGAGATGAAGTTCACGCCGCTCTCGTTTGCCACCGCCTTCGCGAGGAGGGTTTTCCCCGTCCCCGGGGCTCCGTACAGGAGGATTCCCTTCGGAGGCGAGGTGTTTGTCTTTTTAAATATCTCCGAGTACTTCAACGGCCACTCAACCGCCTCTTTCAACTCCTCCTTGATAGTATCCAACCCGCCCACATCCTCCCATGTGACATCCGGCACCTCCACGAACACCTCTCGTATGGCCGATGGTTCGACCTCCTTCATCGCTTCCAGGAAATCATCCATCGTCACCTCGAGCTTCATGAGCGTCTCGTAGGGGATATCGGCCATTTCAAAGTCTATCTTCGGGAGGATCTTCCGCAACGCCGACATCGCCGCTTCCCGCGCAAGCGCCTCGAGATCGGCGCCCACGAAACCGTGGGTGATCCCCGCGAGTTTCTCCACGCTCACGTCCTGCGCCAGGGGCATGCCCCTCGTGTGGATATGAAGTATCTCAAGCCTGCCGTTTTTGTCCGGGATGGGAATGGCTATCTCCCGGTCGAAGCGCCCCGGCCGCCGCAGCGCCGGATCCACTATATTGGGGACGTTGGTCGCGGCCATGACGACCACATGCCCCCGTGACTCCAATCCGTCCATGAGCGCCAGGAGCTGGGCCACCACCCGTCGCTCAACCTGTTTCTCAGCCCCCATATCTTCTCTCTTGGGAGCGATTGATTCGATCTCATCAATGAATATGATTGCGGGGGCATGCGCCTTGGCCTCCTCAAAGAGGGACCGGATGCGCCCTTCCGATTCCCCGTAAAATTTTCCCATGCACTCAGGCCCGCTCATGCTGGTAAAGTACGCGTCCGTCTCGTGCGCCACCGCGCGCGCGATCAATGTCTTGCCGCACCCCGGCGGCCCGTGGAGGAACACGCCCTTGGGGGCGTCGATGCCGAGCCGCTCGAATACCTCGGGATAGCGCAGCGGCAGCTCCACCATCTCCCTGATGCGCTGGACCTGCGTGCCGAGACCGCCGATATCCTCGTACGAGACCTTCGCGGGCCCCTTCTCCGGCGCCTCCTTGGTCTTGATCCGTATCATCGTGGCGGTGCTCAACACCACCACGCCATCGGGACTCGTGTCGAGCACCTTGAAATCGCACGATCTCGTGCCGAAGAGCACCGCCCGTATCCGGTCGCCCACCATCACCGGAAGCCCGTCAATGAGCGACCCGATATACTTGCTGTCCTTCTCCCGGTCCGCCAGGCCCGACATGGTCAACGGGGAAAGCGTCACGCTCCGCGCGGGTTTCGATTCCACCTTATGTATCTTTACCCGGTCATCGAGCCCCACCTGCGCGTTCTCGCGTAAGATCCCGTCCATCTGAATGATCTTCATGCCGCGATCCGGGGCGTAACAGGGCATCGCCTTTGCCGGCGTCTTCCGTTTCCCTTCAACCTCGATGATCTCCCCCACTTCAACGCCGAGCTTCTTCATGTCATCGGGATCTATTCTCGCGATAGACCTCCCGACATCCTTGGATAAAGCCTCTTTCACTTTTAGCATCACATAACCTCCGTCATTCACCGATTTAAGTTAGCTCGCTAACTTAAATCCCAAATGACAAAGCACAAATGTCAAATGAATGACAAATACCAAATGAGAGATGATAAATACCAAAGCATAAATGACAAAAATTTAAGGTTTTGTCATTGGGATTTTGTCATTTCTTTGTCATTTGAAATTTGACATTTGTCATTACTTACAATCCGTGCTTTTCTGAAATTCCCTGCCTGCCGTCAGGCAGGTTTCTCTACGCGCCAAACAGCAAATGCCTGAAATTATCCAACGACTCGATTCCCCTCACCTCCACGGGCTGCAACGGCACCAGGGTAATCTCAAATGCGCCGAACTTTTCCTTTATCATTTTGATGTATCTTTCCTGCCCCTTCCTCCGCTCCCTGCAGAAATCGCAGTCGCTCGACCTCACCACATTATTGACCACCATCTGTCTTACGTTGATTCCCGCCACGCGCAGGCTGTTCACCAGCCGTTCCGTTTCCGCGATCGCCATCTCCTCCGGAATGGTCACCACGATGAATTGGCAGCCTTGACCATCGCGGAGCAAACCCTCGATCCGCTTTACCACCTTCTTCATTTCGACGAGGAACTCATCTGCCCTGTCAGGCTTCGCCCGCCCCGAAAAGGCTTCAACCACTCGATGATACTTCCACCGCATCTTCGCGACCACCTTGATCCAGTCATCGAGAATGCCGGGCAGCGTCAACAACCTCAAGGCGTGTCCGGTGGGCGCGGTGTCAACGATATACTTGTCGAATTTCCCCTCCTCCACAAGGTCGAGGATCGTTTTGAACCCCATCACCTCGTCTATACCCGGAATAGAGAGCGCGAACACGGAATCTATGTCGGCCTTGTCAAGATAGGTCGAGCTGTCGAGAATCCATCGTATCTCATCCCCGTACTCCGCCTTGAACCGGCAGAGCGCCTTGTCCGCGCTTACTTCAATCGCGCTCAGGTTCTGAACACCGTCAATCCCGGTTACGGCATCCCCGATGCTCTGGCCGAAACAGTCGGAAAGGGAATGGGCGGGATCGGTGGAAATAAGCAATGTCTTGTATTGCCCGGCCAAATAAAAACCTGTGCTGGATGCACAGGTCGTTTTTCCCACCCCGCCCTTTCCGCCGAATAAAATCAGCTTTAGCGCGTCATTATTTAATCCTGTGAGTGGCATTTCATCACTTTGATTTCCAGCATGCCGTTATTGTATTTTGAGCGGAGCGTATCCGCTTTAACCTTTGCCGGGAGCAGGATCTCCTTGCGGTATTTCCTTTCGCCGGATTTGGCTGAAATATCCAGGATATCCCCTTTCAAATCAACCTTGATATCCTTTTCATTCACCCCCGGCATTTCGGCGTACACCCGGATCTCTTCCTTCTCGTCAAACACGTCGGTGATCGGTTCCCGTTCCTCCTCAACCTTCGGCCCCTGGGGAGTTTTTTTGATCTTGTGACCGAACGGCTCCACCTTGAACGGCTTTCCTCCCGTGGCAGTCCGCACGGAAAAACCGAACACCCCCTTCATGCCTTCCTTGAGCTGGCTCAGATCTATCTCGCCTTCTTTTTTGATCTCACCGCCTGATTCTTTCAGGGATTCCGCCAGGTCCACCAATTTTTCAAGCCCTTTGAACAACCCCCCCAGGCTGAATTGCCCCATACCGATGTCAAAATCCGCCCCTTCCTTTTTCTTCTTTTCCTTTGCCATGGTTCCCTCCTCTCTTTATGAAATCTTGCAAGGCCTCAGTTTTTGGATCAATCCCCATGTTCCGTAGGGGCGTGATTTATCGCGCCCGATATAATTTCTCGGGTTCGATGAATCGAACCCCTACAGTACTGTATTAACAAGCCTTTTAGTGATGGATTTGAAATCTTGTCTTTTTTTCTTCTCTGTGATATTATTCTAACAGGGTGACAAATATGAAAACTCAAAAAATCGAAACAATTCGTAAAAAGTTCCATAGAGAATGGCTTTTGATCGCATTAGATAAAATGGATGAAAGAAGAACCATACCATTGACCGGCAGACTTCTGGCTCATAGTCCCCATCGGGATGAGGTTTATGCAAAGTCCTCTCGTTATAGAGGACACGCATTGGTTGTTTATTCTGAGGATGGTTTCCCAAAAGGTTACGCTGCTGCTTTTTAATATGGCCAAACAATCCCTGCAAAAGATAATTCTTAAAGAAGGGATAATCTCTATTTATGTTGTGCTCAAAGGCCATATTACTTCGCGTACTATAAAAATGGCTCTGGATACAGGAGCCACTTATACTATGATACCCATAGAAATCGCCAGGGATATAGGTTACGATCCCACTCTTACCAAAAGACGAATTGAAATTTCTACTGCTAATGGATTGATTTTCGTACCTCTGATTACAGTCCTGGAAATAAGTTTTATGGGGCTCACCCTGAAAAGTATCGATGTAATCTGTCATAACTTACCTTCTGAAAGTCCGGTGGAAGGCCTGCTCGGTCTCAACTTTTTAATCCACCTGCCTGCATTTATTGAGTTTTATCAGAAAATCCATTCTCATATCTAAAACCATCCGTCTGTTTCCAGCCTCAGGGTCACACCCTGAATACTAACTATGAATGCTCGTCCAAAACCTGCTATGGTCTAAGTCAGTATTCAGGGTGTGACCCCGAATGTGATCATTTAATCCTGTGAGTGGCATTTCATCACTTTGATTTCCAGCATGCCGTTATTGTATTTTGAGCGAAGCGTATCCGCTTTAACCTTTGCCGGAAGCAGGATCTCCTTGCGGTATTTCCTTTCGCCTGATTTGGCTGAAATATCCAGGATATCCCCTTTCAAATCAACCTTGATATCCTTTTCATTCACCCCCGGCATTTCGGCATACACCCGGATCTCTTCCTTCTCGTCAAACACGTCGGTGATCGGTTCGCGTTCCTCCTCGACCCTCGGCCCCTGGGGAGTTTTTTTGATCTTGTGGCCAAACGGCTCAACAGAGACCGGCCTGCCTCCGAGCGCGGTTTTTACAGAGAAACCAAAAACCCCCTTCATCCCTTCCTTCAGATGACTCAGGTCTATCTCGCCCTCTTTTTTGATTTCGCCGCCTGATTCTTTCAGGGCTTCCGCCAGGTCCACCAATTTCTCAAGCCCTTTGAACAACCCCCCCAGGCTGAATTGCCCCATACCGATGTCAAAATCCGCCCCTTCCTTTTTTCCGCCATGGGCGGCTCCGCCTCCGGCGGGCTTCTTCCCCTTTATCATGGCTCTCTCCTCCTCTCTGGCCTCAGGGTCACACCCTGAATACTAACTACGAATGCTCATCCAAAACCTGTTATGATCTAAGTTAGTATTTAGGGTGTGACCCCACTTAATAATTTATAGTTTCAATGTTCTGCAAAATCCTCTTTTTATTCTCCTTAATCTTCTCTTGTGTCCTCTCTTTTCTTCTCTTGAGTTTAAGAAGCCAGCTCTTTTCTGTTATATCTTTACCTTGTTTTGTCAGGCTGCATATTCCTTTAAAGGCATCAAAATCAACAAAACCATTTCTCTCTAACCCCTTGCAGATCACATACGCATAGTGAGAACTGATTCTTAATCCCTGGGCTATTAAATAGTAATGAAGCCTATCCCCATTTTTAGCTATGACATCCAGGGTTTCCTGCTCCATGCCGGTCATTTCACCCCCATGCCGATTTTAAAATGGTTATCAATGGGGTAATTATTTTATCTTCGCCTCCAAACGCTCAAGCCTCTTCTTCAAAACCGCATTCTCCTTCTCGAACTCCTTTTCCCTCGCCTTCGTGGAAAGGTACGCGTCCTGCTGCCACCAGTTGATCCCCATCTCCATGGCCTTATCAACGGAGGCGATCAGGAGCCTTATTTTGATATTGAGAAGGTCAATATCGGCGATCTGTATCTTGATGTCTCCGGCAATCACTATTCCCTTGTCCAGAACCCGTTCCAGTATATCCGCGAGATTGGTAGCCTGGATTGAATGCGCCAATTGCTCAACCATTTTCTACCTCCTGCATGCTCACGCTTATGTAAAATTATGTGTATGGCGGTTATCGCTCTTCCACCCTCTCTTCTTTTCGCGCGAAAGAGACCGCCTCCAAAGCATCAGTTAATGTAATCTCGTAAACATTTCTATCCTGAACTCGGGTAGGGAGACCTAAAGATTTGATAAATGAACTCTCCTCGTAAATCTCCGCTTCGCCTATCCATCCCTCCTGAGATCTGGCTATCTTTATTACTTTTGCGTCCCTACCAAGAGTCTTTTTAAAAAAATCTGTAATTGCCTTACCCACTTCTTCTATTTTCATACCCTCACCCTGGTTATTTATCCTGCAACTACGCCTATCCCCCTGCATTTTGAACAGGGAAGACCGCATCCTTTCTCCCGGCCTCTTCCTTTGCAGGAAAGGCATACCTCAACCTTCTTGGTATGCACGTTTACAACGCCTTTTCCACGGCAGACAATACAGGCAAGGTCGGGATTCAGATGCGATTTCCCCGTACCATTACAATAAGCGCATATCACCGCAGGCGGTTGAATATTTATAGTCCCGACGCCTGAACAAACAAAACAGCTTGTGCTTTTCTTGGAAGGCATAAACCCTCTTCCGCCACAAAATCCACATCTATAGACGTGTTTACTTAGGACTTCTCCTCTCCTGCCTGCCTTTTGACTTTTGAAATCAAAGGTTTTCCACATCATTATCTTGCCCGCCTATTAAATTAGGATTTTCTTTAATATTTTAGATGCATGGTCTTCCAGTCTTTGGATGGAGGCTTTTTGAATCCCCCGGGATCTGCCTGGCTTCTTCTAGGTTCCGCTTCTTCTAGTTTTTTCATTTCCGCGTTAATCTCATCAATCCTTTTTTGCATACTCTTTTTTCTTTTATCTAAAATATAAGTTTCCTTTTCCAGCCTATCCTTCTCTTTTTTCAACATATATAAATCGAGATAGGTAGAGCTTTGCACTCTGGGGATTGATCTCTTTTTGGCGCTATGCAGAGTCCTTACCTCTCTCAAACCGCTTAATTCCGTAACTCCTCTGACCATTTTCCCCTCCCCATTAAGATCTCTAAAAAATCTCTATCTTGTCACCCCTCTTAAAGTAATCAGAACGCTCTTTTTCTTACTTGCTCCTATGATTTTCAGCTCAACCACCTGGCCTTCCTTAAAATCCGCCGCCCGCTGAATATTGCCGGGAAGTTTAATATTTCCTTCTTTATCCACCCTGGATAATGCCCGCATAAGTGTCATCTCATTCACCTCCAATGTCGCTTTGTTATTGCTCAAAATCTATACTACAGAGGTTTCTTTCTCGGATTTCTGTCCAATCTTCTCTGCGCTCCTGGCCTTGCCAAGTTCCTTTTCCACAAGATCTCTGACTACTTCTTTCACCCTGGCTTGATTCGTCCTTGAGCCAACCCGGCTTGTCTCAGATGCCAGGATATCCTGACACATCTTCAGGAACCCATCTGAGTTGGAAGGAGTCATATTCTGGACTTTAAGCGTTTTTGCAATCATAATACAGCCGCGGATGGTTGGAGCGAATTCGCACTTTCCCGATTCCCTCAAGCCCCTGACAATATTAACTACCTTCTCGGCATGGTGTTTTGAGAGCTTGGATTTCGCCTGGGTTATTGCCAGCTCTGTCTCATAGTCAAAGTGCTCCAGGTCCATGGTAATCATTCTATCCCTTAGCGCATCCTGACTCCTGTGTACCCCGGCATATTCCTCAGGGTTGGAGGTAAAAACAGCGGTAAAATCAGGATCAACCCTTAAATATGGTTCTTCTCCACCTCTTCCCACCGGCAAATCCATCATCTTCTCCTGAAGGATGGAGAGGAGAATATTATTAGCTTCCGGGCGCGACCGGGTGAATTCGTCATAGATCAGCGTAAATCCGTACTTACAGGCAACGGTCAGCCGGTTATCCACCCATCTCTTTATCATATCCTCTTCTACCTTCAAAACCCTGGATACAAAGCGGTCAACCACCTTTCTGATTCGATAGCCATACTCGCCACCGACTAAATCAGAGGTGGTAAACTCTTCATCTCCATGAATCATCACCACCGGCCGTCCTATTTTACTCGCGATATGCATAGCCAACGTTGTCTTGCCGGTGCCGGATACCCCCCTGAAGTGAACCGGAAAGCCGGCCTTAATATAGGAAAGGCTCCTATCGGTAACATCCTTGATATACTTGGTTTCCACAAAGTCCGGCAGAGGACTTGGCTCCAATACTGTGGTCATCTCATCAACCATTTTATATCACCCCTTTTCTGTTTGTCTGCCTGCCCGCCGAAGCCCTGGCGCAGGCAGGGAATTCGATTTCTTGCTTCTTAGAGTCTCATTCATTTTGTTCCAGGTTCTGCTTGCTTCAGCCAAATCTGCTTTTATTTCCTGCTCTTTCTTCTTAAAGTCTTTCCTCAGGGCATTGACATTTTTGATTAGCTCATCTCTCTTCCTTTGTAAATATGCTTTTTGCTCTTTAGCCATTTCCTGATGAAACTTCCTGGAATCAGCTAAAAACTTCCTGGCATTATCTTGAACAGCGGCAGCTTGTTTCTTCAGCTCTCTGATGCCGCTCTTTCTATCTTCGTGACCTGTTATAATATTTTCACAGATAGATTTCATGTCGCCTGATACATTCCCATGGACCAGCCTCATTTGCGAACAACCCCTTTGCCCCCGCATTTGATACAAGGTAACCCACTATCTATCTCTGCGCCAGTACCTTTACATTTAGGGCACTCTTCGGCAGCGCCTTTAACTGTGACCATACCTTTGCCATCACATACAGTGCAGGTAACCCGGGCATTATGAGGATAGACACCGGTTGCGTTACAAAAAGCGCATTTAATCGCCGGCTCCACAACCTCAACCTTACCTGTGCCTCCGCATACCTGACAGGTGGCAAGCTCGGATAGCAGATTAAACGGGTCTATACCTTTTCCTTTACAAAAAGCGCATCTTATTTTGCCCAATTTCCACCTCCCCTCACCCTGGCCTTCCCCCCATCGTCTCCCCCTTTGGAAAAGGGGGTTAGGGGGGATTTTCCCCCTTCCGCCAATCCCCGGCTAAATCCCCCCTGCCCCCCTTTGCTAAAGGGGGGGGAATTGGAGGGCCTTCGCCACCTTCATTGCCTTCTCCCCCCGTTCCCCCTTTTGAAAAAGGGGGCTATGGGCACGGCCCCCTCTTTGGAAGATTTGCTCTCACCCTGTTCCCCCCTTTGAAAAGGGAACTATGAGGGCGGATCCCTCTTTGGCAGATCTGCTTTCACCCCGTTCCCCCCTTTGTTAAAGGGGGGGAGAATTGGAGGGCCTTCGCCACCTTCATTGCCTTCTCCCCTCGTTCCCCCCTTTGGAAAAGGGGGGTTAGGGGGGATTTGAGAAATCTCCTCCACCACCGCCGCCTGCCGGTCCTTCAGACAGGCTTCCCAGTCAGGGGCGAGTTTATCCTCTCTTCTTTGGTCTTCCTCTTTTCTTTTTCGGCTTCGCGACAGCCTCTTCAACAGTCTTTACCCCAGCCCTGGCTTCGACCCCGATAGGCTTGCCGCCTCTTCTCTTTGCCATGGCAGCGGACATCGCCCACCAATTTGCCGCCATCCTGCCGTTCTCATCCGCTAACCCCTTCAACATCTTCCTGGTGCCATTCACTAAATCCGCCGCAAACTTGGCAAGATCCTTCCTTTGTTCCTCGCTCATATCAGCGTGGGCGTCGGAAAACTCTTTCAGCTTGTTTCTGACGTGCGTCTCGATATCTTTAGTGTTCTTCGCGAGACTCTTTCTGAGGTCGTCGGTCATTTCCTTGTGATCTTTCTGAAACCCGCCAAGGAGATTTCCGACATTCTTGGTCAGATCTCCCACGAAGCCCCCCAGAAATTGAGCCTGTTCCGCGCTCATCTTCTTCCTATCGGACGTAAAGCCATTCAGCGTCTCATGAACATCGCCCACAAGTTGCCCGAGTGACTTTACCCTGAGATCATACGAGGATATGATATCCTCAGTGATCCTCTTTATGCCATCTGCTATTCCCATATCATCCTCCTTTCCTTGTTCACGGTACTGTCAAAATTTTTATCTTAAATATTGCCTAACTCACTAGAGTTAAGCATGTTGCTGCAAAATTAGCTTCCTCCCCCTATTTTCAGGGGTTTTTACCCTCTATTTCACCCCCAGGAGTTATCCACATGAGCCCGAGGCCGAGCGTTTCTGCAGAGCTCGGCTCGGCGAGGGTCCCGCCACGGCGGGATGGGTAACTCCGTGCTCTGAAATCCTTTTTCGCGTATAATTACCGCATTGCCCTCTCTACAAAAGGAGCATGTCACCCATGAAAAAGCTCGATCGCTTTATCATCTGGATCTGCAGCAAGTTTAACCGCAAAGAAATCGAATTCATTGTCGCAGGCCTTGTCAGAATCCTCGTCGATCGTAACCCGGAAGTTAAACCGCGCGATGATTTCAAAGAGAAACATCCAAACTACCGCAACTTCTCCGTCGATCCCTTGCCGCCAATATCAGAACCCCTTAAAAAAAAGATCGAACTTGTTCTTGGAAAGAACTTCTTGCGCGATATCCCAAAGAACACGGCAAACCGTTAGAACCTGTTTCCCATCGATCTCAGAAACTTCTCGTCCCAAAACACATCAAATGCCCCTGCTGCAACGCCCCACATCGCTACCTCTACTACAACGATGGCACTCGTCGTTCTCAAATCCGTTGCAAAGTCTGTTACACCCTCTCACAAATTGGCAAACACAAACGGCAACCCAAAACAGCCTTCTGGTGCCCCTACTGTCACAATGCGCTCTACCTCTGGAAACAAAAACCTCTCTTTACCATCTATAAGTGCTGCAACGATAACTGCCCCCGCTATCTCGAGAACCTCAACAAGCTCAACCCAAGCGAGAAAAAAGAACGTAGAAAGCGCGTATCTCAGTTTAAACTCTGCTACCAATACCGCGTCTATCACTTCAAAGATCAACAACTCGCTCCCTCTTCACCTATGCAACCGACAGTCGATTTAAGCCGCATCCATGCCCATCCCAGCCTCGTCGGCCTTATCCTTACCTTCCACATATCCTTTGCTCTCTCCGCCCGCAAAACCGCGCTCATGCTCAGACAGGTGTTCAATATCCGCATCTCTTATCAGACCGTCCTCAACTACTCCGAAGCCGCAGCCTATTGGTGCCACCGCTTCAATCGCAACTTCAAAGGCTCTATTGATACGATAGCTGCCATTGATGAAACATACATCAAGGTCGCGGGCAAATGGGCATTTACCTTCCTGGCTGTCGCCATCCGCTCACTTAAAATTATTGCCTATCATGTCGCGCATGATCGCTCTGTTCTTCCCGCCGTCTGCGCCCTTAAAGAAGCCATCAGAACCGCTCACCCCATGCAATCTCTTACTCTCGTCAGCGATGGCAACCCTTCTTATGGCGATGCCACCCATTTCGTCAACTCCTCCAAAAACGGCCACCCTCTCAAACACCGCAAGGTAATCGGCCTGCAAAACCTTGATCAGGAGTCAGAAACCTATCGCCCTTTCAAACAAATAATCGAACGCCTCATGCGTACTTACAAGTCCCATACCCGCTCAGCGTGTGGCTTTGACTCATTCTACGGCGCCATAATCCTCACCACTCTCGTCGTTACTCACTATAACTTCTTAAGACCGCACAGCAGCCTAGGCTACAAAACACCTATCGTCATCGATGATCTTCAGTCTATACCCACCATCCAGGATCAGTGGTGTAAGATCATCGACATATCGATGAAGCTTGCTGCGTAGCTGATCCTCTTGTCAAAGAGCTTTACTCAACCTCAGGATAACTCTGCCTCTTACCTGCTTATTACCGCTCTCGTCCCGTACTTATCGCCTCGCAAAACCTCTGTTCCCCATACCTCCGCTATCGCTTACCCCTATATCTCGTCACTTCCTAACCTTTCATAGAACTTTTGACACTACCTTGTTCACCGTTTAAAACCGCTTATGTAAAAGAGCGGGGAGTATTCTTATCCTTTCTTACCCTTCCTCCTGCCTCCTTTCTTCCCAGGCTTTTTAACTGCATCTTCAACTGTGGTTACCTTCTCTCCAGCTTCAACCTTAACCAGCTTAGCTCCTTTTCTTTTGTCCATCGTAGCTGCCATGTCTTGCCAATTAGCAGCCATTTTCTCTCTTTCATCTGAAAAACCACCTAGCAGTTTCTTTGTTTCACTGACAATACCAGCTACATACTTGGCCAACTCTTTCTTGAGCTCTTCGCTCATATCCGCATGCGCATCAGAGAATTCCTTGAGCTTGTTTTTAACGTGGGTCTCGATGTCCTTGATACCTTTTCTAATGTCCCCCATCATAGCCTTAAAGCCCTTAATTCTATCTGCTTCTCCTTTCTCAAGCCCTTCCTCAAGATTGTCAGCCATCTCTTTATGGGCCTTCGCTATTGCTTTCATCATGGTGCCAACATTTTTAGTGAGGTCTTTTACGAAGTCAGTCAAACTTTCTGATAACTCCTCACTCATTTCTTTATGCTCTTTCTGGAATCTTTTAAGCGTGCTTTCCACGTTTTTCGACAGATCCTCGACGAAATCGGCTAATGACTTAGCCTGTTCCGCGCTCATTCTCTTCCTGTCTTGCGTGAAGCCTTTTAAGGTCTTTTGGGTATCAGCCACCAGCTCACCGAGCGCCTTTACCCGCAGATCATACGAGCCGATGATATCCTCGCCCAACCTTTTCATGCTATCTGCAATACCCATAACTCCCTCCTTACTTTGTCTTTTCCTCTCTCCCCCTGCAAACAACCATCCGCGAGTGATACGAGTCTAGAAATCACCTATCTATATAAACCCCGGGAGGGTGATTTTTCTCTCTCCCGCTCCTCCCCCCGAGAGTAAATTACATTATGCACGTTAGCTCGCTTTGGCTCGCTAATTAAAACCCTAAATCCTAAACCCGAAACTCTAAACAAATCCAAAACCCAAAAACCCAAACAAAGACGCATGGACGATGAAAAAATTCCAAAGTTATTGTAATCCCGAGGCAGCAAAAGCATCTCCGGAACAAGTCCCCTGTGCTACCGAAGCGTACTCACTCCGATCACTGATCTGATCAGTCTCTTTCTGATACCGGAGCTGAATTTCCTGAACCGCCATCTTTAAATCTTTCACCTGAAGTTTATCACCCTTGGCCAGGAGACCCCTCAGGGATGCGAGAAGTTCCTGCTGTTCCTTCTCAAATTCATACAGCGCGCCCACAACCTCGTTCTTTCTCCGCTCTGTTTTTTCAAGAATCCGCCGTATCGTCTCCTGGAATTCTTTAACCCGCCGCGACTCCCCCCTGCCCAGAGAGCTCCTCAATTCATCAAGCTGTTCTCTCAACATCCTCGCCATCTCTCTCTGTTCGTCGAAATAACCATCCAGCAGATCGCGCACTTCCCTCTCCCGTTCCTCCTGCGCTGACACCACGCCATTCATCATCCCGTCAAAATCCCTCTTTCTTAGAGAACCGTTCTGGGCGAGAAGTTCGCGCAATTCCCCATTGGCATATTCGCGCTCCCTGTGTACATCAAGAAAAGATTCCTCAAAACCCTTGAGAAGCTGCTGCGTGGTGTCGCAAAGGGATTCAAACTCCCGTATGCGGGTGTCATAAGAGCCGAGCGCACTATCAATTATCGCTCGTACGTCACTGGATAGGGCTGCTTTTTTCATATTGCACTTCGATTGGGTTGAACATCCTTGAAGGGTATTGCTTGGCGAGATATGCCCCGCCTTGCGGGGGATACCTCGGCAAGCACCCTTTTCCCCGCTTACGCCGCTGACGCGGTAAGGCCGATCGCCTCGGCATACTTCAGGTACGTCTCGACTGATGCAACCACGACCCTGGCTTCAACAGCGAGCAGCTCAATACCCACCAACGACACTCTCACCCAGGCATCAACCACGATGCCCTTATCCAGTATCCGGTCGATAACCTCAACCAGGCTGGATGAACCGATCGTTTTCTCTACTGCCATGTTAATTCACCTCCTTCCCTTATTGGATTTTTGCTGCAAACTCCTCGATGCCACTCACTCAAATCCCCCCTGCCCCCCTTTTCTAAAGGGGGAAAGAGGGGGATTTACGCTGCCGACGCGGTCAGGCCGATTGCTTCGGCATACTTCAGGTACGTCTCGACTGATGCCGCCACGATTCTGGCTTCAACAGCGAGCAGCTCAATACCCACCAACGACACTCTCACCCAGGCATCAACCACGATGCCCTTGTCCAGTATCCGGTCGATAACCTCAACCAGGCTGGACGATCCGATCGTCTTTTCCACTGCCATTTGACTCACCTCCCTTCACTTAGTATTCCGCTTTGGACTGAGGAGCGGTCAACCCCGATTTTATACTCTTGATTCAATAGCGCGAACAAAACCCCCACCGAACCGGTGGGGTAGTTTCACCTATGCATTCCTTGAGACACTGACACTCTTTTGTGTGCTTCTGGTAATAAGCCTCTGCATACCATTGCGATCCACTCCTCGGGGCTTATATCCTCGCGTCTGCAACGCCTTAATATCTTCCCCATTTCCCTGAATATATGTTCTTGAGCTGTCATTTCATTCACCGCCAATTAGAAATAGCAATAATCATGCCAAACGCTATAGATTGATGAATGAATATTACCGAATTAACATATCGCTCTTGGGTCAAGTATATTACGAATATGCAGATCGTTCAGATTAGACATTAAGAAATGTTGTAGACACAGAGGGGGGCCTGAAAGAGTGGGACATTTTTGGGACGGAACAGGACAGAATCGGGACAGTAAATATATGGTATCGTTCAAAAGGTTAGGCATTTCAGCGTTACTAACAATTTCCTCCCCCTCCGAAGGGGGAGGACAGGTGGGGGTGAAAAGTAATTACCCGTATCTCTTACTGGTTGAGCAAGAACGAGTAAGTACGGCAGAGCCCCCTCCCCTTCATCCCCTCCCACGGCGGGGAGGGGGAATATTGGTTATGGCCTTTGCCGAGACTTTTGAACGATATCAAGTTTTTAAGGAGTGAAGGGTATGGGTGAGGGGTTCAATACAATGAACACCCCGAGACTGAGAAGGTGTGAAAAAATCCAGTTTTCGGCTTATGTATGTGATATCAGAATATTGTCATTGCGAGCGGAGCGAAGCAATCTCTTGTTCCGCAATGAGTTGAGATTGCCACGTCCGCCTCGTCCCGCTTAGCGGGACTCGGCGTCCTCGCAATGACAATGTAACCTATTTTGTGCTCCCCGTAATATATGTGCTTTGGTCCTCGGGTGAAAGATAGGCGAGGACGGTATCCTTGAATTGTCTGAATCCGATTTCAAATACATTCTCAGAGGCCCTGACCAGTTCGGCTCTGTTTATTTTAATATCCCTGTCTTCGGCGCGCTCATACTGTGAACATAAAATATACAGGTCGAATACGTCTCTCGCCTGAATAACGGCCCTTGTGCCGAGAGCCTTTATTTTTTGCGATATTGCAGATTCGATGGGATAGTGCGGGATGGGGAAGGGAAGCAATTTGTATGTCCGCAACAGCGCCTCCCGGGCCCCCTACCATAAATGATTCATTACCTGTTTCCTTCAAGCGATAAAATATATTTTTCATATGGAGCCAGGTTATTGTATAATTGTATCAGAATTTGAAGCGATTAGACTGTTTAATCGCTTCTGGAGGGATATAGATGAAATACATCTGGGAGCGCAGAAATTGGTTTGATTTTAAATATGACGATGCCGTCTTGCTCAAGCCCTTGAGCCATCTGCGAGTCTTGCAGGGGAAATTATTGGGCCGCATTGCCTCTCTTGATATTAAGCTCGAGACCGAAGCTCAGGGGGCTATTCTGGTTGAAGAAGCCGTCCGCACCGCAGAAATAGAAGGACAAAAGCTTAATCGGGACGCAGTTCGCTCATCGGTGGCTGTAAGGCTTGGCTTGCCGCGCGGTATTGGTACTCACGATAGGAATGTTGACGGCCTTGTGGATGTTTTGCTTGATGCCGTTTGTTTTCACGATAAGCCTTTGACGCTGGAGCGACTTAATGGCTGGCATGCGGCATTGTTTCCTTCGGGTTACTCCGGTTTAAAAAAAATAATTGCAGGGGAACCACGGGGTAATGCGCCTATGCAGATAGTTTCCGGCCCCATCGGTAAAGAAAGGGTGCATTTTGAAGCGTTGCCGGGGGAGCACCTCGATGAAGAAATGCGTCTCTTTGTAAAATGGTGGGATTTGTCGCCAGGCCGCATGGATGGCATATTGCGCGCGGCCGCTGCCCATCTGCGTTTTGTGACAATTCACCCTTACGAAGATGGTAATGGCCGTTTGGCAAGGGCTTTAACGGACATGGCTTTGGCGCAAGACGAAAAATTAAAAGTCAGGTTTTACAGTGTCTCGTCTGAGATTATGCGCTCAAGAGACGAATATTATAAAATCCTTGAGGATGTGCAAAGATGCCGTCTCGATGCCACGAAATGGTTTATATGGTTTATCAAATGCGTCACGGCATCCATTGAGCATTCCAGAGATATCATCGCCAACGTATTCATACGATTTGACTTTTGGAATCAGCACACCCAGACACAACTTAACGAGCGTCAGAAAAAAGTTCTAAACCGCATCCTGGATGCCGGGCCCGGCAATTTTGCCGGCGGTCTGACAACGCGCAAATACGTAAGTATTGCCAGGGTCAGCCGCTCCACCGCTTTTCGTGAAATCGCAGATATGCTCGATAAAAATGTCCTGCGCCAATTACCCGGCAAGGGCCGTAGCGTTCATTACGATTTGGTTTGGCCAAGGATGGACAAGTAGGCAAAATTATAGGCACTTTAGATGTAACTGCTCAGGAGCAAGAATTCAGGAGTCAGGAGCCAGGAATTGGAATGAGGACGCCAGCGGCGACATTTGAGGACTTGGGATACGGCGATGTTTCCGAGTTATTACGGGGAGCATAAAATACTTTACATGTCATTGCGAGGAGCGCAGCGACGAAGCAATCTCAACTCTATGCGCAGCAGGAGATTGCTTCTCCCGCTTTGCGGGACTCGGCCTCCTCGCAATGACAACCTTAATGCTGATTTTTTCACACCTTCTGACCCCTTACGTTTTTATCAATGTCATTCGTTATCTGTGCTTGCTCAAGCCACATATTCCAATAGGCAATGAGTTCCTCTTCAGATAAATTGCGAAGATCAAGGTCTTCTTCGCTTGGAAATTCATCTCTGATTCTGTCCATAATCGGGTAAACCTTCAACCTGAAACGGCAATATCCCATCAGCCTTGTCAACGATAATATTATGCGCCTCGATAAGCGAATGGCCGGCCGTTTCCCTCTGGACATCGGGCCATATCGCCAACCATTCCTCCGCCGCCTTCGCGTACGCCATCAGTCTTCTTTCATTGGCATGAATACGCCGACTTCATCATCCACTGCCATCGAAATCTCTCCATAATACTTAAAAAAATGCCTGGGGTTTATTCCACTCACCGCCAAATCAATGTCGCGCGCCGTTACAACATTATCAATGCACGAACCGAATAGCACTATTTTCCCCGCTCCGTACGTCTTGCTTATCTCCACGATCCTGCTTAATTCCTTTTCAAGACTCTTTTTATTCATTATGCCCCTTCGCAATACCCTTCGGAATTTCCGGCAGGCTTCTCCTCATTACCCTCATTCTATTCCTTCACCATTGATAGATATACCCAGCTTCTTCATTTTCCGGTACAGCGCCTTCCTGTTCATCTGCAACATCTTCGCCGCTTTGACCTTGTTGCCTCCCGCCAGCGCGATTGCCTTTGTGATAAGACTCCTTTCAACCCTCCCCCTGATTTCCTCAAAGGAGGCGCCCTCGTTCAGATCCACCTTCAATTCCAGGCTTTCTTCCACATCGTTAACCGCCTCCAGCGGCGCCCCCGGCGCATCAGGGGACATGTACTCCGGTTCAATAACCCCCCCGCCGGCCATCAGGACGGCTCTTCTCACCATGTTCCTGAGCTCCCGCACATTACCCGGGTAACCATACTCAAGCAAATATCCAACCGCCGCTTTAGAAAAACCTTCCGCCTTTTTTCCGAACTCCTCATTCGCCTCTTTTAGAAAATGGTCGGCGAGCATGACAATATCGTCTTTCCTCTGACGGAGGGGAGGAAGCGCGATGCAAAACTCATTGAGGCGGTGGAAGAGGTCCTGCCGGAACTTCCCCCGTTTTACCCATTCCGTCAAATTGACGTTTGTCGCCACAATCACCCTCACATCAACATCCACACCCCTTCTCCCCCCCAGATGTTGTATCCTGCGTTCCTGAAGCGCCCGGAGCAGTTTCACCTGCACATTTTCGGTGAGATTGCCTACCTCATCCAGAAAGATGCTGCCTCCCTGCGCCTGCTCGAATTTACCCTCCTTCAGGGCATCCGCGCCCGTGAAGGCTCCCCGCTCATGGCCGAAGAGCTCGCTCTCTACCAGCGTCTCAGGGATCGCTCCACAGTCAACTGCGACGAACGGCTTGTCCTTCCGCGGGCTGCTCTCATGAATCATCTGCGCGAGCAGTTCCTTGCCGGTTCCGCTCTCACCCTGGATCAGAACGGTCATAGTGGTCGGCGCGACAATTTTGGCCTGGCTTATCACGCGCATAATCACACTGCTTTTCCCCATTGACTGCTCCAGGGCGGTCTTCTCCCCCAATCTCTTCCTCAGTATCTCCACCTCTCTGCTCAGATAGTGCGACTGGAGCGCTTTCCTGATCACAAGGACCAGCTCCTCGTTATCGAACGGCTTCGTAATGTAATCGAACGCGCCCAATTTCATTGCTCGCACCGCGTCTTTCACCTCGCCGAACGCGGTAAGCATTATGATGATAAGATTCTTATCAATCCTCTTCATCTCCTCTAAAAGCTCAACCCCATCCATCCCGGGTAGCTTGATGTCCAGCAAGGCCAGGTCCGGCCTGACCTTCTTGACCTTTTTAATCGCGGCTTTCCCATCTTCAACAGCGAACGTGTCAAACCCTTCTTCCCTCAGGATATCAGAGAGGGTCATGCGCAAATCGGCGTTATCGTCTACAATTAAAATGGATTCCATGGTTTAATCACCCTCCCCGCCTGCCTGTCGGCAGGCAAATCCCCCTCCATCCCCCTTTTTCAAAGGGGGAAGAAATCCCCTCTATTCCCCCCCTTTCGCAAAGGGGCTCTCTCAAAACCGTCATTGCGAGAAGTCCCGCTGAGCGGGACGACGAAGCAATCTAGCATTTCCCGCGTAAAAGCGAGATTGCCACGCTCCCTGCGGTCGCTCGCAATGACGCAGTGAGCATTTTTGAGACAGCCTCCAAATGGGGAAGGGGGGATTTTAATAAACAGGCACAGGGATAAGCTTCTTGGGCTTAAGTTTTCCCTGAATAGCCCGATCCATTCGCTCGGCAATGCTGCCAGGAATCCAGATTTCGCCACATCGGCCGCAAACCTGGACGGATACATTTTCAAAAAGGTAAAGATGCCCCTTTACCAAGCGATCAATGGACGTTTTTTGCCTCCGCAGTTTTCCACCGCACACAGCGCACAAAGAATCTTTCATGGCATTTTTTCCCTTCTGGTTTTAGGATCTAGCCACTTGCCAGGATCAAGCCAATGGACAGTAATAATATGAACAAGTTCTCCCACCGCGCAGAGAATATAAAGGGGCCTGCCATTGCGAACATAGCCTAGAATAAGACAGCTTGGATAAGGAGAATCCTTTGGATATGTTTCGATAATCTCACCTTCGGTGATGACTTTCTTTATCTCTTTAAGTAAAATGCCTCGACCATCACAACGCCTTTGGCAGTGTTTAGTAATTTGATATTTGCCTTCGTTAATCTTTTGGCGAATGAGTTCAATCATAGGGCATAGCCACAAAGCCAGATAAGCACTTCGCTCCGCTCGCGCTATCACCCTTCGGGCAGCCCTTTTTACAAAAGGGCTGGGTCGTCTCGGTGGTGTGCCTATCTGGTCCAGCCTCTTAAGTCGAAGGCTAAGGGGCTGTTGGAATTTCGATTTATTGAAATTCCGAGACGATGATTTATATCACATTTTGACAGGATCGACATCAGCAATCACCCCAACCTCAGAATCCTTGAGCGGATATACTGCCCCCCTTTTGCATGGGGGAAGGGCAAATCCCCCTCCCTGCCTGCCTGTCGGCAGGCAAATCCCAAACCTGCCTACGGCAGGCAAGTCCCAAACCTGCCCGCCAGAGGCGGGTGTCAAATGCCAAATAAATTCCAAATTCCAAAATTCAAACCATTTGCCCGCCTGCCTGTCGGCAGGCAAATCCCCCTCTGTCCCCCTTTTCCAAAGGGGGAAGAAATCCCATCCCACATCCTCCCCCCCTTTCGCAAAGGGGGGCAGGGGGGATTTATCTACCTTTGAAGCTGTCGTATGACTTTAAATATCTCTCTATCGGTGAATGGCTTGTCAATAAACACATAAGCGCCTTTGCGCCTTGCTTCCTCTCTTCTGTCTGCGCTTCCATATGCTGAGATAATAGCCGGGATTGTCTTAGGATTGCTCTTCCGCATTTGAGAGAGAACTGACATTCCATCACCATCCGGCAGATTCAAATCCAGGAATACCAGGTCCGGGGAGTTTTTCTTCAAATAATTAATGCCTTCTCTCCTTGTGCGGGCGGTTTTTACATTATAGCCCTTACTGACCAGGGATTCAGATAAGAGAGCGCATATATCCTTTTCGTCCTCTATGAGCAATATATTTTTTATCTGCTTTTTCGAGGGCGGCATGCGTCTTACTCTTTCCCTTTTCCGCTCCTCCAACTGGCCTTTCTCCCACCGTTCGAAAAACGGCCTTAACTCATCGAGTTCTTCGGGCCTCCGCCAGCCGGAGAAGCCGCTCTTCCAGACAAGCACCTCCCCCTTTTTTATTTTTCCTGTGGAAATCCAATTCTTCAATCTTCCATCATACACCGTTCTATATATCTCCGCTCCCCTCCTGATGTCCCATTTTATTTCCGCCATGATTTCCCTCCTTATTTTGCTGGCACGACCAGGTTTTATTTACTCAGGTACAACTTCCCGGAACCTCGGCAGGGATATTGTAAACGTTGAGCCCTGCCGGGGCTTGCTCTCCACCTCTATAGTCCCGCCGTGACTCACGATGATCCCATAGCATACAGTCAGTCCCAAGCCCACGCCCTCCTTTTTAGTGCTGAAGAAAGGATCAAACAACCTGATAATATCGTTCTCCGGAATTCCCCTCCCTGTATCCTGTATCATCATCATGAAAGTCTCGTCGCTGCATTCGGTTGCGATAGTCAATATTCCCCTTCTTGGCATGGCCTCAACAGCATTTTTTATTATATTCAGAAAGACACGCTCGATATATTCCCTATCAACACTGATCTTTAACAGACCCGGGGTGAACTTTTTAACCACCTTTATATTCTGCGATTTTATCTTTGGCCTGACAGATTCCAGCGCGCTATGCAATATCTTATGCGGATCATGCAAGCGAAGGTCCAGTTTGGACGGCCTTGCGCAATTGAGCAGCTCCGTGATCAGGAAGTTAATCCTTTCCGTATTTCTCACAATTACTTCAATATATCTGGATGCAGCACCTCCCGGTTTAAGGGCCTTCTCAAGCGCTCTCACAGACATGGCAACATTCGTGAGAGGGTTTCTTATCTCATGGGCAATGTTAGCGGAGATGCGGCCTGTGAACGCGAGTTTCTCGGATTTTACAAGTTCATCCTTCTTGTCACGCAGCTCCGCGTAAGATTTTTCGAGCTCTTCCCTGGACCCTGTGAGTTCTCTGATCAGTTCCTTTATTTTCCTGATGTTCCTGGCAACCAAAATAACATCTGATATCAGCTCTTCCCCTTTTTTAGCGGCGGACACATTAACACTCACGGGGATTTCATTATTCCGCCTGTCCCGATATATCATCTCACAATCCCTGATCGGGACTTTTTCCATAATCCCGGCGAGAGAAAAATCCTTGCACACCTTTCTCATCGGCCTGTTCAACAAGGCCTTCCTGTCATATGCCAGAAGATCCAGGGCCGCGCGGTTGATTTCTCTGATCCTCCCCTCCCTGTCCAAAATAATCACGCTGTCAATCAACTCTTCAATAGAGATGCATTGCTTCCCAGGATCATTCATCATAACCTGCTCCCTCTAGAGTATTATTCCGGCAACTCCCCATGAGCTATATCCGCCTCAGCCGCAACCTGTTGCGGGGGGGGGGGGGGGGGGGGGTAACCGGCAGCCTTACCGTGACCGTGGTACCCTTCCCCACCTCGCTGTGCACATCTATAGAGCCATTGTGTTGGCTGATAATCTGGTGGGCAAGGCTTAAGCCCAGCCCGACGCCCTCCCTCTTGGTGGAGAAGAACGGATTGAATATCTTCGGCAGTTCAGCCTCCGGAATACCCTTGCCGGTATCGGCGATGGTGATGACAATCTCTTTTCTGTCCGGGTCCGACTCAGCCGTTACGATAAGCGTTCCCCCCTGCGGCATCGCGTCAATCGCGTTGATCATGAAATTCATGAGCGCCTGTCCTATCCGCTCAGGGTCCATGAGCGCCGATGGCAGACGTCTTGCCAACCTTCTCCGGACACGCACGCGATTCACCGAGCACCGCGGTTTAATGAGCTCACAGGTATTTTTGATTACCTCTCTCACAAAGCACATTCTAAACGATGTCGAGTGCGGCTTTGCGAACTCCAGCAGATCCTTGATGATGCTATTTGCGCTCTCGGAATTTCTCACAATGACATCCATGTGTTTCCGCACTGGTTTATCCAGCTCATACTTGCCGAGGCAATACTGGGCCGTCGCGGATATATTTGCGAGCGGATTTCGTATCTCATGGGCGACGCCCGAAGCCAGCTTCCCAACCGCCGCCAGCTTTTCAGACTGCAGCGCTTTCTTCTCCACCTTTTTCTTTTCAGTAATATCCTTTGAGATATGGACAAAACCTGTGATCTCATTTTTTTCGTCGCGGAAAGGAGAGGCGACGACTTCCAGGTAGCGCCCCAGCCTCGGCTCAAAGTATTCCGTCCTCACCGCTTCCCCTCGCTCAACCGCTTCTTCCCCCGGGCACTTCAAATGAGGTCCTTTCGTCTCATGAAATAACTCATACCAGGTTCGCCCGATAAGTTCAGCTGGTTTCATGCCGAAAGCGGATGCAAAGGCCATGTTCACCCTTGTTATTCTATAGCTCAAGTCGTGTATGGAGATCATGTCGGAGATAGAGTCAAAGGTGTTTCTCCATTCCGCGGCGGCATGCTCAATCTTTTCACGCATATGTTTTGCTTCGGTGAAATCGCGGGCGATACCGGCGGTGCCCACTATCCTCCCTTCTCCGTTAACGACGGGCGTCTTGATCGTCTCAATCCACGTGGTAGTTCCATCTGCATTCGCCAACGGCTCCTCGACACGCTGACGGACACCAGATCTCATAACCGCTTTGTCATCACGCCTATATCTATCCGCAAGCTCCCGCGGCCAGATATCCAGGTCAGTTTTGCCTGTCAGGTCCTCAGGCCGCACACCGCATGCCTTCCCGAACGCTTCATTTACCACGATAAACCTGCTATCCCTATCTTTTAACCACGCAATGTCAGGGATGTTATTAAGTATCGCTTGCTGTTGCTTCCCGGCCTGCAGCAGATGTTGTTCCATCGACTCGCGCTCGCTGTTATCCACAAGCGCCCACCTGCCCTCTCTTCTTATAAGAATGAACCGATGGCTGCTTACCATATCTATAATTTCCGCTACGTCGTTTCTCTCAAGCGCGTAGCTGCACAGAGCAAGCATTTTGTGCTCGCCGATGGCGTTACTCATCGCTCGCTCACAATTGATAAAATCCTTCCAACCTTTTTCCCCCACCCAAGCCATATCACCGGTGGCTCTCATCCCATCATAACCACTTGCCAGGGCTTTGTCATGCTTTCTAGTCCAGGCAGCAAGCACCTTTCTCGGATCGAATCTTCCTTCACTGAGATACCACTCACTATCTGGGATAATCTCTATCTGCCCTTTTTTAAGATAACCATCGAAATCGGCAATCCTCTTTGCCAACCCCGCTTTCGCCTCCTCGATCCTCAGAGGAGCAGATACAATCCATATGCAAAACTCGTTGCTTTCGAGCCCCGCTTGGAAATAGGGTAAGAGCATCTCAAGCAAATCATCTTTAGTCTGATGGAACAGGCAGAAATGCGAACCCCATGGGATATCACCGAGAACATTTATCCCTGATTTTCTAATATGCGCTGTCATGCTCTTACCACTCCCTTCCCTTTGCATCGCAGGCATGGAAGCACGCGACCCCTCGCTCTCCCTCTTCCTCCACAATCACTGCAGTGCTTCACTTTTGAAGTCTGTATACTCACCACCCCTTTGCCGAGGCATACGAGACAAGTGATATTCGAGCCAGGCGGTGATTGCCCGCTCCCTTTGCAATATACGCACTTGATCGCCGGCGCTTCTGTCATGACAACTCCTCTCCCCCTGCAAATATAGCACCGGACATTTTTTCTCCCCCTGATGACACCGATACCCCCACAAAAACCACAATTAAACATTGATCTCTTATAAATCCGCACCTTCTTCATTTGGGGTCGGGTAAGCTCCATTTTAGGGTCGCATCTTCCAGACCTTCTTTGAAAAGCAATCCGTATATGAGATAGGTGATCTTCAGCCCTTCTAAATAATTATGTACCGCATGCTCCATCCCGATAAAAAGGAGGCCAATTTCACCATCTGACAGGGTATGCTTTATCCGCTCGCTGATGAACACATCCCGCTTTATAAGTAACTCCCTCTCTGTATCCTTATAGCGCTGCACAGCCGCCGATCTCTCTTTAACGCCGGAAGCCTGGTAAAGGCGCTTCAGATTGTTGTATTCCTCAAGCAATAATGATGGATCCTCCGTACCTTCAATCATTGCTCCCATTTCGAGAAGATCCATGACGAGCCTATAGTTCGTGAATCCCACCTGGGGTCACACCCTGAATACTAACTTTGATACTTTTGGAGACTCCATATTATTCTCGTAATACGATTGCTCAGCACTTCGTCTATTTTGATCCTATTTTTAATCCGGTTATGTATTTTTGTAATTGCTTCCCCACTAATCCCACCCAATTCAATGCCCATCTCGCGAAGGTTTTTCTTTCTTAGGTTCAACCTGTGGCTAATTTCTAATAGTACCTGCCTCGCCTCTCGGGACTTAGACCTACTCTTAATTATGTCATCGGCTCTAACTCCATACTCCTTTGCCACCTCCGCGGCGATTTCCTCGATAGGAACTGCCCTATTAATCGACTTCAAATGAGTATAATCCCTAGGATTTGGTGCTCTATGTGCCACGAAGTTCTCATTTGCCCAGGATATAAAATTATCAGAACCTAATATCGCATTGGCCTTTGTTTCCTTTAAGGGACTCAACAATTCTTTTTCGAGCCCTTCCCAGACAAACTGCCAGTATCTCTCCCTCCCTTTCTTATCATCTCCACCCATATAGCCCAATACTTCACCATATTGCATAAAATCATCTCTGTATTTTAAGCGAATATAACCGCACAAGCTGCTCCATTGATAATTTTTCAACACTTTCGCCTTTTCTTCTGGCGGAAAATATTTATATTTCGCGAGTCTCACAGGATTTAGATGTATATACCGGCTCAGTTGCAATAAATATTCATCTGCATCCACCAGTATGGCCTTGAAACGTCCCTGGTAAAGGTGCCCATGCCGCTGATGGCGCAAGTTGAAATAGGTAGTATATGCCGTGCTGAATCGCTGCATAAATCGGCTCAGATTCGCTTCCAATGTCTTTAATAAAAAATGGAAGTGATTGGTCATCAAAACATAGCAATGCAGTTGCACCTTAAATAGCTTCAAGCTTTCCGTCAAGACCTGGAGAAAGTGCTTGCGATCGTTGTCGTCACGAAAAATGACAACTCCCTCATTACCTCGGGAGGTAACGTGATACCAAGCATTGCTATATTCTATTCTCAATGACCTGGCCATAAATAAATTCTACCAAAACCCATGTCGAAAGGCAAAAGTTAGTATTCAGGGTGTGACCCTGAAGTTCTTCCTGAGAGACTTTCCTTGAAAGGGAGTCTATATATGAGGTACGTGATCTTCGTTCCGCCCAGGTACTTGTTCACAGCATGCTGCATGCCAATAAACAGAAGCCCGACCTCATTCTGAGCCAGGGTTCGGTCTATCCTCCGGGCCATATACCTGTCACGCTTGACCAGCAGCTCCCCGGCAACTTGCTTAAAATCCTGGATGGCCTTCAGCTTCTCTTTTACGGTTGAGGCCTGGTACAGCTTCTTCAGGCCGTTATATTCCTGCATCAGGAGGCCCGGGTCTTCCGTCCCCTCCAGTTTCGCCCCCCTCTCAATCAGATCCAGAACAATCTTATGGTTCGGACTCCCCTTCCCTGCTATATCCCGCACTATCTCCAGCTCCTTGCCGCAGATCGGGAGGCCATCCTGATATATCCTCAACCTCTCATACGGTAAGTCCATGCTGAATATCTTCTCGCGCAGGCCATCCCACATCTCCCTGATTACCCTCTTATGAAGCTCCCATTTCTTCTTCCCGTATTTAGCTATATACTCTCTTCCCGCAGATTCCGACAGGCTTCCCATGTCAACTTCCGTATGCACAACGGGGGCGTAGATCAGCTCTCTCATCTATCTCTGCCTTCTTGTCGCTTTCCCGGGAGCTGATTTCAACAACGCCTCTCTGACGACTGCCTTTATCAGATCCATGTCGTATGGTTTGGTGATGTAATCGAATGCGCCCAATTTCATGGCTTCCCGGGCCGTATCAACGTCGGCATGGGCGGTTATCATAACAACAGCTATCTTTTTATCCCTTTGCTTTACCCGCTTGAGCAGCTCTATCCCGTCCATCCCCGGCATCTTGATGTCCAGGAGGACGAGGTCCGGCTTTTTCTTCTTGATCCTGGCCAATGCCGACCGGCTGCTGAGCGATGCGGACGTGTCATAGCCGTCATCGGTCAGGATATCCCGGAGAACATCACACGAATCTACCTTATCGTCCACTATCAATATCTTTTTCTTCATGCCGTACGGACTCCTCTTCCAACAGACCGATCCCCGGCCCTGCGTCAATTTTTCCGACTCTCGCATTGTTCGCGTGCGTGTGTTGTAACTTATTTACATTTTATCAACAGATTCAAAACGAATCAAATATAAAGCTTGTTCGAAGCCTGTTCGAAGTGGAATTGTTAAAAATTTCGCTGCCGGATTTGCATTCTCATAAGATATGTGCGATGTTTCAAGCAGCTAATCAGTGAACAGTCATTCACACATTCACATCATGAGGAACAATTTTCCGGCATTTCTGCCGGGTCGGCAACCAGGAGACTATTCCAAATGCAGAAACGATATCAACATATTAGCAGCGCCGCTCGGTTAAGGCTGGAGATGATCAGCATGATCATGCTCGCCCTGTACGTTCCTCCGCAGGCTCACGCAGGCCTCGCAATCAACATGAAAGTTATACAATCTATCGAATCGAACGGCGACCCCTTTGCCTTTAACCCACAGACAAAGTGCTATGGCCTTTATCAGATCTCGGAATACTGTTTAGTGGAGTTCAACCGGGCACATGGGACACGCTACATGCCAAACGATTTATTCAATCCGCGTATCAATGAAATGATCGCAGTGTGGTACTTCGCACGACTACAGCAACTCCCCGATTCTTATAATATCCCGATTTCAATTACTACAATCATCGCCCTGTACAACTGGGGGATCGGGAACGTGGTGAGGTGGCATAGAAATGGTGCGTCATTTGAGGATTTGCCCGAACCCACGCAATTGTATATCGAACGTTACTACAGGCTGGCGGCGGTGATGATCTCAGAATAGAGTAGCTGCACCCCTGTAACCGCCGCACCGTAGCATCTATCCGGCGGCCATGATCGGCACGATGGCAATGTGGTCCCCGTCTTTCAAGGTGTGACTTAAATCGATACATCCTCTGCCGTTCACGAAAAGCATGGTGTATTTCTGCGCGGTAAAATCGAACTGGTATCGCGCCTTGATATATTCCAGCAGCTCGCTCACGGTGGAGCACGTCAATTCCAGTTTAACTTCTCCGCTGCCAAAGTGGTGCGCTAATTCACTGACCGTCTGGAGTGTGACTCTCAATCGCCTTTCCCCCATTGAACGCAGGTGGATCCCCGAGCGCGTTCAACTGGCCCCGTAAATAACCCTGCGCCACTCATGAAGGGGCGAGGTCTATCTCGGACATCCTGCTCTCATCGAGATCGAGATAGAGGAGCTTATTCCGGATGAGCTCCCCTCTTCCCGTAATCAGCTTGACCGCCTCCATGGCCTGCAGCGCGGCGGTAACCGCGGGAGTTACTGAGGGCGTGCCCAGCTCAACCTCGATGCCGGCGCGGGGGATATGCTGACCCCCCTCGTAAAAAACCGCCAGCCCCCCATCTCCCGGGCATACCGTCATTATCTCCCCTACGAATCCAGCGACCGCGCCGTGGACAAATGGCACCCCGAGCCGCCCCGCCGCCTCCTGGAGGATGAGGCGCACGGGTATGCTGTCCAGCGCGTCAATCACCAGGCAGCATCCCATGATGAGGGCATCAATGTTATCCCTGCGAATAAACACATTATGTATCTCCACCTCCACTGCCGAGTTTATCTGGCACACGCGCTGCCGTGCTGCTTCGACCTTGCTCCTGCCTACCCATGCTTCGGCGCAGAGGATTTGCCGGTTGAGATTATCCTCGGTGAACGTCTCTCCATCGATCAGCACCAGCGTGCCTATGCCCAGCCTCGCCAGGAGTTCGATGATGAGCCCCCCAAGCCCGCCTGCGCCTACAACCGCCACCCGGGCACGGCGCAGCTTCAATTGCCCCTCGATCCCCAGGCTCCCGATATTGCGCTGGTACCTCAAAGGGATAACCCCCTCCTCAAGCGCCGCGATCTCAACGTCCCTCCTGCTCACCCCCATCGCCGAGGATATCGTCTCCACCGCGCTGAGGGAGAGACCACGGAACTCCTTCCCCGAAGGCGCGATCCCGCCCTCTGCCAGGCGGTTGATTCTCTCAATGAGAGATCCCTTCGTTTCCATGACGCTCCTCACCCATCCCACCTGCTCGACCCCGAATACAGGCACCTATTCCACCTCGTCGGTGGACATGCGGTCCGCTATACCGCCTCCACCCGCTTCACCTCCGGCACCTTGGCCTTTATGGCGTTCTCCACCACATGGGCCAATGTCATCCGGGCGCCGGGGCAGCCGGCGCACGCCCCTGACAGCCTCACCCTCACGACGCCGTCCTCCGTAACCTCGACGAGCTCCGCGCTCCCACCGTGCATTGCGAGCATCGGCGTCACCTCCTCGTTGAGCACCTTCTCGATTTTATCGCGCATCGTCCCTCCCTAGGGCGGCCTACGGCCGCAACCAAATCCCAAATCCCAAATCCCAAACTTCTATGCAAAATGAGAAGAAGTTATGATGTAAGAACCTAACGCACTCTCACTTCCTTGTCTAGCCACTTGAGATAATCCCGGTTTCCCCCGACAATGGGCAGGGCGATAATTTCGGGCACTTCATAGCTATGGATCGCCTTCACCTCGCTGATCAAACGGGGGAGCGACGAGGCGCGAGTCTTTGCGATCAGGAGGTATTCACGGGACCTCTCCACGACGCCCTTCCACCAGTACAAGGACTCACCGCGAGGGTAAATGCTCACGCAGGCCGCTCTCCTCGCGCGGAGGAGCCTCTTCGCGATCGCCGCCGCCTCCCCTTTTTTGTCGCACGTCATGAATACTATCACCTGCTGATCCGACTTCGGTTTCATATTATTCGCACCACAGTCGACAGATGGATAACCACTGAAAACACTGAATACAGTCACTCCTTGAACATTCCGCTTCGCACTTTTAATTGCTGAAATAATCCGCGTTCATCCGCGAAATCTGTGGTTCCAAACCTCGAGCCATTGAGAACAGTGAATATACCGAATTATTGCTATTTTTTCAGTGAATTCAGTGCCTTCAGTGGTTCATTTGTATTCTTTCAAGCCGATGAGGTTCAGGAACTCCATCCGGGTCTCCTGTCGGCTGCGAAAACAGCCGAGCATGGCGGAGGTTACGGCGCGGCAGTGCTGCTTCTCGACGCCCTTGAGCACCATGCAGAGGTGGTGCGCCTCGATCACTACCCCCACTCCCTTTGGTTTCAGGTGGTGCTGGATAGACTCCGCGATCTGCGTGGTGAGGCGCTCCTGTATCTGCAAGCGCCGCGAGTACGCATCGACGACCCTGGCGATCCTGCCCAGGCCGACCATCGCCCGGTCGGGGAGATAGGCGATATGGCAGCGGCCATAAAAGGGCAGGAAGTGGTGCTCGCAAACGCTGAGCAGCTCGATATCCCTGAGCACCACCATTTCATCGCAGATGTCCGCACTGATATCAGCGCTCAGGATGGCTCCTACGTCCTCCCTGTAGCCGCTCGTGAGAAACGACCAGGCCTCACGGAGACGCTCGGGCGTCCTGCGGAGGCCTTCGCGGTCGGGGTCCTCCCCGATCGAGGTGAGCCACTCCCTGAGTAACTCCTTCATGGGGCGCTAGTGCCTCTTCTTTTTAAACAAGCCGATCCGCTCAGCAATCTCACCAAACTCATCCATCGAGACCGTATCGAGGGTCTTTTTCCTCTTCTCGAGTTCCTCATTTATTTTGATCGCCTTCTCCTGCATCTCCCCGTGTGTGTCCTCCGAGCCGCCGAAGAGGTGGAAGTTGTCCCCGCGGGTGACACGCCAGATGCCATCCTTGCAGTCAAACCCGAGACCCAGCAGAAGCCTTTTGAGGAATCCTTTATCTTTCATAATACCCAAGATGTCCGAAATTAGGCTAAAAATCCAAACTGCAAAATCCAAACTTCAAAACAAATCCCAACCACAAACTGCAAAATCCGAAACCTGTCTATGCGCTATGCTCCCGGTGTTATCCTGCATCCTGTCTTAAATTGGCATTTGGGATTTGATTTTCACATGCTCAAGCTCCCCGCCCGGGAACCCATGCTGGACATCTTGCCCTGGAATTTCTTATTGATTTTGTCCATGCGGTCATTATTCTTCTCGTCTATGGTCTTCCCCTTGTAGTCATAGTATTCATACCGGTACGCGGTCGAACATGACGAGAGGGACAGGCCGCTCAGCAGGATAACTATCGCACACGTCACTCTGCGCATGTAAATGTCCCGAACTCCTCCGGATTCAAAACGCCACCCCAGTAGGCGCCGTATACCGCCTCCCCGATCTCCCTGAGGACGGTAATGCTCTGGGGGCTGAGCAGCGCCGCAATCCTGAGGCCTCCCAGATTCACCAATCCGGAGGGCGCATGTATTATCTCAAAATGGAGCTGGTATTGAAACTCCTTTGGCACGCGCATCGCGTTGCCGCTCCTGCCCACCGTGCCGATCCGCTGTCCGGCGTCAACCCACTCGCCGATGGCGCGCGGCGACTCTTTCTTCAAGTGGGCATGGAGTGTATAGAAGTTATTCAAGTGATCGATGATGACCGTGTAGCCATAGCCCCAGTCAGCGCCGCCGTTCATCTCGTTATAGCAGATGACCCCCGCCGCCGCCGCCCTCACGGCGGTCCCGGGGGGCGCAATGAAATCAATCCCCTTGTGATAGCTGATGCCGCTCCTCCGGACAGCCCCGAACTCGCCCTCACCCCTCCTGATCGCTCCCCCGCGCACAGGTTCTGCCGCGAGGCGGAACCCCCGGGCCTCCCTCGCCGCCTCAGCGGAGTCGCGCGGCCGCCAGTCGAACGCCCAGATCCGTTTCACAATCGAAGGATCTACTTCGGATGGGACTGGATTCGCTGCAACGAGCATGCAGAGAAAAAACTGAATCCACGCAGTCATTCAACCTTGCACTTTCGACTTTAGACCGTTGTCACCGCCCCCGCGCCAGCGTACAGACGTCAACCGCACGGGCGCCGCCCCTGAGGAGGACCCGCACGCACTCTCCAATCGTCGCGCCGGTGGTGAACACATCGTCAATGAGGAGGAAATGCCTCCCCTCCACCAGATTTTCCCGTTCGACCGCGAACGCGCCCCTGACATTTCTCAATCGCGCTGCCCTCGTGAGCGTGATCTGAGAATCGCGCTCCTCAACCCGGTTGAGCGCCCGATGCGCGACGGGCACTCCCATGCGGGCGCCCAGCTTGCGGGCCAGCGCCTCCGCTTGGTTAAAACCGCGCGCGCGGAGTTTTGCCCGGTGGAGCGGCACGGGCACGAGGCCGTCGAACGCGATCCCGCAGAATTCCCGCGCGGCACACTCAGCCATGAGCAGACCGAGGGGGCCTGCGAGCTCGCGTTTCCCTCCGTATTTAAATAGGTGGATGCACTGCATGAGGCCGTCCTCGTACAACCCAGCCGAGCGGCAGATGCCGAAGCGCGGCGGGGTAAGCCTGCACTCACCGCAGCGTGTATCAAAAGGAACCACCGCCTGGCCGGGGATGGGCCTCCCGCACCGGGGACAGAACGGCTGGCGCAGTCGCGGCAATTCGCTCCAGCATATATCGCAGAGACAGAGGGCGTGCCCCGGGTCAAGGGGTTTCATGCACAGGGCGCAATGTGCCGGAAACACAAGGCTCAAGATTCCGCGCCACAGGGCTGCAAAAAGAGATTGGGTATTGCCCGCGCTCATAGCTGCCAACGCCCACAGCTCAAACCAAGGTATGCTTGAGCCTTAGGCTTTGGGCTGTAGTTACGTCCCCATCTCCCAGGACGAGAGATACTTCCTCTGCTCGGCGGAGAGATGGTCAATCGAGCTCCCCATCGCCTTGAGCTTCAAGCGGGCGACCCAATCGTCGATACGCGCGGGGACGGTGTACACCCGCGGTTTCAATGCGCGATGGTTTTTCACGCAGTACTCGGTGGTGAGCGCCTGGACGGCGAAGCTCATATCCATGACCGAGGCGGGATGGCCTTCCGCGGCAGCCAGGTTGATCAGCCTCCCCTCCGCGAGCAGGTAAATCCTGCGGCCATCGGCGAGGACGTACTCATCCACGTACTGCCTCACGCCGCAGTTCACCCTCCTGGCGAGTTTCTTGAGCGCGCCGATATCGATCTCAACGTTGAAATGCCCGGAGTTCGCCACAATGGCGCGGTCCCTCATCACCTTGAAATGCTCGCCGCGTATGACGTTGATATCTCCCGTGAGCGTGCAGAACAGGTCGCCGACACGCGCCGCCTGCCTCATCGGCATCACGCGGAACCCGTCCATGAGCGCCTCGAGCGCCCTGATGGGATTCACCTCCGTGACGATCACGTTCGCCCCCATGCCGCGGCACCGCATCGCGAAGCCCCTGCCGCACCATCCGTATCCCGCGACGACGGCCGTCGCGCCCGCCAGCAGGATGTCGGTGGCCCTGATGATCCCGTCAACGGTTGACTGCCCGGTCCCGTACCGGTTGTCGAACATGTGCTTCGTCGCCGCATCGTTCACCGCGATGACGGGAAATTTGAGCGCGCCATCTCTCTCCATGGCGCGAAGCCTGATGACACCGGTAGTCGTCTCCTCCATGCTCCCCATGATATCCTTCGCCATCTCGGGATACTTCGCGTGGATCGTGGACACGAGATCTGCTCCGTCATCCATAGTGATCCGCGGCCGGTGGGCGATGGCCGCGTGGATGTGCCGGTAGTAGGTTGTATGGTCCTCACCCTTGATCGCCTGCACCGTAATCCCGTAGTCTTTGACGAGACTGGCAGCGGCATCATCCTGCGTGCTGAGCGGGTTGGAGGCGCACAGGACCAGGTCGGCCCCCCCGGCCTTGAGCGTCCGCGCCAGATTGGCGGTTTCCGCGGTGACGTGCAGGCAGGCGGACATCCTCAGCCCCTTGAGCGGCTTCTCTTTTTCAAACCGCTCGCGCACCAGTCTGAGGACCGGCATGTCGTTGTTGGCCCACTCGATGCGCCGCCTGCCCTCTCTGGCCAGGCCCAGGTCCTTCACGTCGTACTCCACCTTCTTTCCCATCACACAACTCCTTTTCTAATATGCAATCTGCTCATTGCAAATTCACAGTCCTGCTTCTCTCCTCAAGAGCGCCGCCTTGTCGGTCTTCTCCCAGGTGAACGCGGGCCCCCGGCGCCCGAAATGGCCGTGCCGCGCGGTCTCTTTGTAGATCGGCCTCCTGAGCTTCAGGTGGTTAATCATCCCAGCGGGTGTGAGCGGGAAGTGCCTGCGGATGAGCGCGCTGATCTTCGACTCGGGAATCTTGCCGGTCCCCTCCGTATTCACAAAGATAGAGAGCGGTTCGGCGACCCCGATGGCATAGGAGAGCTGCACCTCGCACCTGTCAGCGAGTCCCGCCGCGACAACGTTCTTGGCGATGTAGCGGGCCATGTAGCTCGCGCTCCGGTCAACCTTCGTGGGATCCTTTCCGGAAAACGCCCCGCCGCCATGACATCCCCTCCCCCCGTAGGTGTCCACGATGATCTTGCGCCCCGTCACGCCGGTATCACCGGAGGGCCCGCCGATGACGAAGCGGCCCGTCGGATTGACGTGGTAGATCGTCTTCCGGTCAAGCATGCCTTTTGGCATGACAGGTTTTATCACCTTGTTGATTATCTCTTTCCGTATGACGGCGTGGGGAATCCCGTCCCTGTGCTGCGTGGCGATGACCACCGTATGGACACGGACAGGCCTGCCGTCCTCGTACTCCACCGTGACCTGAGATTTGCCGTCCGGCCTCAGCCAGGGGATGATCCCCTTCTGCCGCGCGAACGCCAGGCGCTCGACCAGACGGTGGGCGAGGTGGATGGGGAGCGGCATAAGCTCAGGGGTCTCACGGCAGGCATAGCCAAACATGAGTCCCTGGTCGCCTGCCCCCGCCTCCTTGTGCAACCCCTTCCCGGCGGTGACGCCCTGCGAGATGTCGGGTGACTGCTTGTGTACGGAAACGAGCACCGCGCAGTTCTTGTAATCGAATCCCATCTCCCCGCTCGTATAACCGATCTCCTTGATCGTCTGCCGCGCTATCTCCTGGTAGTCAATCTCCGCGCTCGTGGTGATCTCGCCCGCGATCAGCACGAGCCCCGTGGTGAGGAGAGTCTCGCACGCGACCCTCCCGTACGGATCCTTGGCGTACACGGCGTCCAGGATCGCGTCGGATATCTGGTCCGCGATCTTATCCGGGTGACCCATCGTGACCGATTCCGAAGTGAATAGGTATTTTCTAGCCACAGCAACCTCCATTCTTTCTCTGCCTGCCGCGCTAACTCTAACGCATCCAACCGCACACTGTCAATAAAGCAAACTCGAAACACGAGATTCCAAATCCTCAATAAATTCAAAACCGCCAGTTCAATAATTTGAGTTTGTTTAGAGTTCAGGGTTTAGTGTTTCTCTCTTTTCGCTGTATACAGTGCGTCCGCCCTCCTGTACATCTCCAGGTCCCCGATATCATACCAGACGCCGCTGAACACGCAGGCGTACACGGGCTCTCGCTGATACAACCATTTGATGAAGTAACCTGGCGCGTCCATCTTATTACCCTCTTCCGCGTATACTCGAAAGAGCCCCAGTTTTTCCCTCGGGAACAGGTACATGCCGATCGCGGCGAGTGTCGAGGGGGGATCCGAGGGTTTCTCCTTGAAATCCACAACCCGGGAGTTCCTGTCCACTGCCAGGATGCCGTAGAGTTTGGCAGTCTCCCTGTCACGCACGTCGTATGCCGCAACGGTGGCGCCCTTGTCCCTGAAAAACGTCACGATATCCTTGAGGTCAAGACCAAACAGATTATCACCCAGCACCACGAGGAGATCATCGTCAACGCGCTCCCGCTCGAGTACAAATCTGATGTCGCCAATCGCGCCGAGCTTGTCGTCGTCCGAGACCGTCCCGTCATCAATGACCTCGATCGGCGCGCGCATGCCCTTCTTCCGCGCCCCGGCCCACTCCCTGAAGGATGCGGAGAACCTGCTGTTCGTCACCACATAAATACGGTCTATCTCCTTAACGGCATCCAGGGCATCGGTGATGTAATCTATGATCGGTTTCCCGGCGATGGGTAACAGCGGTTTGGCCCTATCCTTCGTCAGAGGGTAGAGCCGCGTCGCGTACCCCGCCGCCATGATGAGCGCCTTCATACGATACCTCCCGTAGATTCCCGCGCGGGATGCCCCGTTCCCCGGTGATCTTCTAAAAAAAAAGAACCCACAATTGCCCGGGTTCCCTCACGGATCAGGATCACAGACCGCACATAGTATACGGAACGTGGTGCGGGCCGGCAAGGATATTTTCACGCGCTGTGGGCTCAGACCCGAGATGCTGAGCGGCGCCTGCTGAGCAGGAACTCCCATGCCGACTCCATTGCACTCATGTGGAGCCTCTCATCCCCCGAGGGCATACATCCCGTACCGTGAGAGTTTCATATCCAGATTGTGCCCCTCGGGTTTCGCGCTCACCGCCTTTACAATCAATTCAGCGACTGGGTGCCCGCGCCTCAGGGGGCCGCGCAGGTCAATCCCCTCGCGGGAGAACAGACAGGGGAGAAGCATGCCGTCGGCAGTGAGGCGGAGCCGATTGCACGCCGCGCAAAATGGCTCCGTGCGGGAGAGAATGAACCCGATGCTGCTCCCGCCATTCCGATGCCTGAAACTCTTCGCCGGCCCCCCTCCCGTTTCCCTGGAGGGCTCGATCCCCTCCCGCTCATTCATCGATTCGACAACCGGTGTGAGCGAAACGAAGAGGTCCTCGCCGCACACAGGCATGTACTCAATGAATCTGACATCGAGCCGCTCACGCCGCCCCCAGGCGATGAAATCATTTATTTCGTCGTCATTGACGCCGCGCATGACCACCACATTCACCTTTACCGACCGTATCCCCTCTCCACGCGCCGCTTCGATCCCGCAAAACACCTCGCCGAGCCCTCCGGCACCCGTGATCCGACGAAACGTATCCCCGTCGAGCGTATCCAGCCCCACGTTGATCCTCTTCAACCCCGCCCCCTTCAGCTCCCTCGCGAACCGCCGGAGCAAAAGCCCGTTGGTGGTGAGTGAGCAGTCCACGCCTCTCTCTGAGAGCGCATTGAGAAACCAGATGATGCCGCGGCGCACGAGCGGCTCCCCACCGGTAATGCGAAACCTGCTGAATCCGAGGAGACGCGCCGCGTCGATCACCGCGAGGATTTCCTCATAGCGCAGGATCTCCTCGTGAGGGATTGAGGTGACTCCCTCCCCGGGCATGCAGTAGAAGCAGCGCAAGTTACAGCGATCGGTAACGGAAATACGCAGGTAATCAACCGCCCTGCCGTATGTATCAACGAGAGGCTTCATTGTCTCACCCCCTTGTATTCCCAGTGGGTAAGGCCTCGGTTATGAAGGGTTGAAACGGAATTTCCGTAAGGGGTCACTTATAGAGGGGGGCCACAGATCCCGCTAAGCGGGACGGATTATGACGGATATTCACAGATGAAAAGAAAGCTTCATCTGCGGCCATCCGTGTGGTTATCCGTGAAAATCCGTGGCGAACATCATTTACCGTTACCCCTGCAAAACTGACCCATTACGAATTTCCGGAGCCGGGACTGGAAGGTTATGCGCGCGGCGCGGCGAAGCATTTTCGCCCCCTCATACGATCAGCCAAGAGACATTCCCGCCGGGCGCCGCTACTTAACCACCGGCTGAACCTGTGCTTTGACCTTCAGTCTCTTTCTCTTGAGGTATTTCTTCCTGCGTATCCTCTTCTCACTCACACGATGCGGCTTTGACATGCGACCTCCTCTATACAGTATTATTCCACTCCTCGATTAGCATTCCTTCCCACAACTCAGGGGTGCTCACCGAACAGCAACGCGATTTCTCTCTCCGCTTCTTCTCCATTCGCAGACGCGTGCACGAGATTCCGCTCGATATGAAGCCGGTCAATCCCAAGGGCGCCGCGAATCGTCCCGGCCTCAGCGAGGCGCGGATCCTTGTTGCCCACGAGACCTCTCACGCGCCGTGCCACGTCACCGTCCCCCGCCAGGATGAACAGGCCGACCTCACCGCTCAGGAGAAAATTGACGTTCACCTCGAAAAACGGCTTGCCCCGATGCTCCCCGTAGAGCCCTTCGACCTCCTCGCGGGAGAGCCGTCTCCGCGTCGAGCGCACCACCCTCATGCCCGCGGAAGCGACTCTCTCAAGAATGGTTTTCTCGAGCCCCCTCCGGTAGGCATCCGGCTTGATCATCAGCAGTGTCCTGCCCATAGTTCTGGAAGAACCTCCTCATTGTAACAAATGGCACACCGTGATCACATCAGATCTTCGGGAGAAGGTTCACCCGGTCCGGCGGGTCATTCGCACCGCACACCCGGAGATACACCAGCCTCACAGCAAACGGCCGTCGAGGATCTTTCGTATTCTCGGGGAAAGTTCACTGAGTGTGAACGGCTTCCGTATGAAATCACTCGCCTCTTTCTCAAGGATATGCCGCCAGCCCCTGTCCGGGATATATCCGGTACATATGATGACCGGGAGAGAGCGCGCGGATTCCCGTATCCGCTTAAATGCCTGTACCCCACCCATCCCCTTCATCACCATATCGAGGATGACTAGGTTTGCCCCCATGATCGTTCCCGTTGCCTCTTACGAGCCTTCATAAACGACAACCCTGTTCCTTCCGGTCTCCTTCGCATTATACATAAGGGGAACCACGATCACAAGCGCGCGCTCATCCACTTCTTCTCAACGCTTGCCCGCAGTGGTACAATACAGCATTATGCGCCTCCTGATGCTCCTCATACTCGCGGTATGGATCAAGCGTTATTTCGATTCCCTCAGGCTCGATAGAATGAACCATTTCACCGACCCTGAGCTGCGAATCCCCATGCCCGATCCGCCCCGCGTGTCCGTCATCGTGGCGGCGAGAAATGAAGCGCGCGTAATAGAAAATTGCCTGCACGCACTCACCCGCCAGCGCTATCCGAACTATGAAATAATCGTCGCCGATGACCGCTCGACTGATTCCACGGCCGAGATCATCAGAGAGAAATTCCCCTCGGTGCGCTACGTCAGAATACCTTCTCTCCCCGATGGGTACGCGGGGAAAAGTCACGCCCTCTTCGTCGCCCAGAAAGAGGCCACGGGGGAGTGGCTCCTCTTCACCGACGCCGACACGATACACTCGGAGCACTCAATACTGACTCCGCTCAACTACGCGCTGAAAAATCGCGTTCAGATGCTCACGCTGCTCTCACAGCCCCTCAGCGTGAGTTTCTGGGAGAAACTGATCCAGCCGATCACTGGCTTCATGCTCTTCATGTTGTTTCCCGTCGAGCGTATAAACAAGCCTGGGGGCCGCGTCGCGTTCGGGAACGGGCAGTACATTCTGATTCAGCGCAGCGCCTACGACCTGATCGGCGGGCACGGCCGGCTGCTCACCTTCCCGCTGGAGGATATCGCCATGGCGCAGAACGCAAAGAGAAAGAACGTGCGCTTCGAACTCCTCTATGGGGGCGATGTGCTGAAGTGCAGAATGTACAGCTCGCTCCGCGAACTCTGGAGCGGATGGGAGCGGATTTTCTTCCTGATCTTCAGCGACCGGATCTGGCTCCTCCCCGCGATCATCGCGGTCATCATCACGCTCTCACTGCTGCCCTACGCCGGCATCTTTTTCTCCCCCCGCCTCGCGCTGGCGCAGCTGCTCTTCGTGCATCTATCATCCGAACGAGCCTTTGCGTTCATCCATGCCGACAGGCGGTACGTCGTCGCCCACCCCTTCGGCTGTGCGATCCTCATCGGAATCCTCTGGAGCGCGTTTTGGAAGAAGATATGCGGTGGGGGCGTGTCCTGGAAGGGCAGACACTATTACCAGCAGAATTTTCTCAACCGATAGCGCTGGCGATATACTCGGTGAAGGAGGCAGCGGAGATGAAATACAAGGTCAGGCTCACACAGGTTTCTTCAGGACGGCTCATCGCGTACTGCGACGAGCCCAAATGCAGCACGGGGGCACCGACACGTCAGGAGGCCCTTGATAAGATCAAGGAGGAGATCAGGTATCGTTTGGAGTACTGTCCCTGCAGCGCGGTGAGGGAAGGAGATATCGAGATCGAGGTAGTCTCCTGAGCATCCCCGGGCCCGCGTGCTCATTCCCGCTCATTGAGATGACCCGGCGCGGAGAAGGAGCTGCGTGGTGCGCTTCAGCTTAGACCGCGCGGCAATCTCCACAGAGGGGGGAATGAGGTTCTGCGCGCGCAACGTCAGGTACATCTTCTCGGCAATGAGGAGGTGGTTTCCTGATCCGGGCTGGAGTACCGCGGCGAGTTCGTCAGGGGTTTGAATCACCGGGACGGTTCTCTTCAGGTGGAAACAGACCAGACCCAGTTCCTGTTCCCCCGAGCCATAGATGTAGAGCGTAACACCTCCCTTGATCTGTTCATCCAGCATCCCTTCAAAATCGGCGTATCCCTTTCCCTTTTCAGTCACTGCCCAGAGAGAGGGTGACAGCACCGCCCCGTACGCGAGGATGAGGAGCGCAATTGAAATCTCCGCCAGCCGCTCCCCGCGGGTGCGCAGCGCGTACGCAACTGCTGCGCAGGCCGCAAGGACGCTCGCCGCGGTACCGATCGAAGCAACGAGGACGCCGCTCCTCTGAACGATTGCGTAGTACCATGCGGCTCCCCAGCTCCCCACAGGGAGTACCGCAAAGAGGCTGAGCCCGATCCTTTGCCAGAGCGATTCCCACCTCGCGCGCCCCGCCGACCGCGATTCGGCAATCCACGCCGCGAGCAAAATCGCGAAACCGGGCAGCAGCGGGAGGAGGTACAGGTGCCGTTTTCCGCTCGCGATCGAGAGCACGATGAACGGCACCGCAATCACGGCCATGAGGTACTGGCGGCCGCTGTCCGTGATACTCTTCTCGCCGGAGCGGCGGAACAGCCTGAGGGCCGCGGGGGGCAGGAAAATTACCCACGGCAATAAAACTTCAGGAAGGATCAGCAAGTAGTACCATGGCGCGTGGGCATGATCTGCGGTGGACGAGATAAAGCGGAGGACCTGGTTGTCCCAGGCGAACACGCGGAGCGCGCCAGTCCCCTCCCGCGCCCACAGCGCGATCACCCATGAGAACGGCACCGCGACACACGCAGCCACATTCCACGGAGCAATGAGGCGGGCGAGCTCGCGCCATTCCCGGCGCCACGCCAGGAAAACGACAATCGCCGAGCACGGTATGATGACCCCCACCATTCCCTTTGCCATGAATGCCCCGCCCACGGCCAATGAGCAGCCGAGGTATCCCATCCCTTTCTGCCCGCCGCTTGACCTATAGCCATGCCAGAAGAGCGCGAGCGAGAGCGCGACGCAGGCAGCGAGGGGCACGTCAACGAGGAGGTGGTGTGTGATATAGAGCCACTCACCGCACGTGGCGAGGATGAGCGCGGCGAGCAGCCCCGCGGTACGGCCGGCGAGCATGCCGCCGAGCCAGGCCGTGGCGAGCGCTCCGATGAGTCCCCAGGCGGCGGAAGGAATACGACACACTGACTCTGAGGGCTTCCCCGCTGCGTGGAAGGCAAGCGCAGCCCCCCAGTACGCAAGGGGAGGCTTTTCGAGAAATGCCTGCCCGTTGAGACGCGGCACCACCCAATCGCCGGATGCATGGATCTCGCGGGAGATCTCGGCTTCGCGCGGCTCGTCGTTGCCCCAGAGGCCATGCCGCTGACCGGCACCAAAGAGCAGGAGGAGCGCCAGCAGCCACCAGAGGCTCAGGCCTCCTCGCCGAGGGGTCTTCTGGGACATCTCAATTCCGTGGATAGTTTCCATGGGGGTTTATGACGCCGCTCCTCCGCCATCAGGCGAATGTAGATTTGCGAAAAGATCTGATAAACTCCCTCCGGGCAAAATCGGTCACCCTCGCGTGATACCGCTCGTACTGCTCCACGAACTGTTCCGCGAATGGCGTGAGTGCCGTGCCGCCGCGCATCGCGCCCCCGATCCTCCTCACCAGGATTTTTGTGCCGAGCTTTCTCTCCAGCCGGTTGAGGATCCTCAGCGCCTTCACATAGGACATGCCCATGTCCTCCGCCGCTCTGCGTATGGAGCCGAATTTCTGAATTCTCCTGATCAACCACACAAGCCCTATCCCCATAAAAGGCTCCTGGCGCGTGTCGGTGAGACTGATTCTTACTTTAACATTCATGGATGTCATGAGGACGGCGCACCATACTGGCGGCACGACCGGACGCGCGCATTCAGCCGCGACCGGTCCCGCCTTTTCCCATCCGCACCCCCCACCCGATCCGAAAGCGGCCATGGCAGTTGGGGCAGATGAGGTAAATCTCCGCGGACTCACTTTTCTCTTTGAAGGAAAATGACACATGAAACCCATCCGTATATCCGCATGCCGGGCAACGGTAGATTTCCCCCTCCGGAGCGATAGTCATGATCTTTTTTGCCGCGCCCATCACCCTAGGATTCCCTCCTCACGCAGTGTGTTATTTCTCACAATGCATTAGACCTCGGCGAGAAACATGTTCGATCACATTCTATAAATATCCGGCACCCGAGTCAAGGATGCCGCGAGCCCCGAAATGGCGGATTGGGAGGGGTGCCTGCCTGCCGGCGGGCAGGGATTTATCCGACCCGTACTGCGGGCTTGATAAAAAGAGCCCCTACAAATATAATGTATCGAGAATTCCTTTCTGAACCAACGCGAGCCAAGACGGTGCATCCATTGTCCACGCACGCGGCCACAGAGGCTCACCGGCCGCGCGCAGCAGGAGGTAGCTGATGTTCGAGCGACGATTCAGCCTTTTCAGGCTGCTGGGCTTCCAGGTATGGATCGACCCGAGCTGGCTGATCCTCGCGGTGCTCATCACCTGGACACTGGCGCAGGGTGTGTTCCCCTCTCACTATAGGAACCTTTCCCCTGCATCCTACTGGTGGATGGGCGTGGCGGGGGCGCTCGGCCTGTTCTTCTCGATCGTATTTCACGAGCTCTGTCACTCTCTGGTCGCGCGGAGATACGGCCTTCCGATGAAGGGCATTACTCTTTTTATTTTTGGCGGCGTCGCAGAAATGGATGCGGAACCCGAGAGCCCGAGGGTCGAATTTCTCATGGCCGCCGCGGGTCCCCTCTCGAGCATCCTCCTCGCCCTTGGATTCTACTGCGCGGGGGTCGCGGGCACGAGGGTTGGATGGCCGCCTCAGATCAACGGTACGGTGCATTACCTCGCACTGATCAACGGCATGCTGGCCGCCTTCAACCTCATCCCCGGGTTCCCGCTCGACGGCGGGAGAGTGCTCAGGTCGATCCTCTGGGGATGGACGGGTAACCTGCGATGGGCGACCCGCGTCGCCTCCCGGATCGGCTCCGGATTCGGGACGCTCCTGTTCGTCCTCGGGATATTCAACGTGCTCACGGGGAACATGCTCGGGGGGCTGTGGTGGTTTCTGATCGGCATGTTCCTGCGCAACGCCTCCCGGATGTCCTATCAGCAGCTCCTCACACGCAGGGCATTTGAGGGCGAACCGCTGAAACGGTTCATGAACCGCGACCCCGTCACTGTTCCCCCGTCCCTCTCTGTGGCCGCGCTCGTGGAGGATTACATCTACCGGTACCATTTCAAGATGTTCCCCGTAGTTGAGGCTGGGAAACTGCTCGGATGCGTGGGGACAAGCGAGGTGAAGGAAATCCCGCGCGAGCGGTGGGACTCACTTACCGTCGCTGAGATCGCGACGAAATGCTCGTCAGAAAATACGATCAGCCCTGACGTAGATGCCCTGAGCGCGATTTCCGCCATGAACCGGACGGGGAGCAGCCGGCTCCTCGTCGTGGAGGGGGGGCGGCTCGTCGGCATTATCAGTCTCAGGGATATGCTAAAGCTCCTCTCGCTCAAGCTGGACCTTGAAGGGGAAAACTGAGTTATAACCACTGAAATCACTGAGTGCACTGAATACGAATGAGCTATGATGTGCATATATTCAGCGTTTTCAGTGTCTTCAGTGGTTCCAAACAATATGAGGGTGTACTGTGCATGATTTGATCATCATCGGCGGGGGCATCACCGGGCAGACGGCGGCGATCTACGCCGCAAGGAAGAGGATGAGTTTCATCCTGATCACGAAAGAGCTCGGGGGGCAGTTCCTTGAATCGGGAGAGGTCCTGAACTATCCGGGGATCGTAAAGACGACGGGCGCTGAATTCAGCATCATCATGGAGGAGCAGCTCAAGTTCAACGGCGTCGAGCCGGTGGAGGGGCCCGAGGTCACAAAGATTGAACGAATAGCGGAGGGCTTCCGCATCTACTCCACCAAGGGGCAGTATGACGGCAAAACAGTCATCATCGCCACTGGCGCCAGGGCCAGGAAGCTCGGCGTCCCCGGCGAGGACAGGCTGGCGCGGAAGGGGGTCACCTACTGTTCGATCTGCGACGGGCCCCTCTTCTCAGGGAAGGAGATCGCGATTGTCGGCGGCGGGAACTCCGCCCTGGAGGGCGTCAACTTCACGAAGGACATTGCCAAAAGAATTTACCTCATCAACATCGAGAAAAAGTTTAGCGCACATGAGTACCTGATCGACAGGGTGCTGTCGCTCAAAAACGTGGAGGTCATTGACGAAGCGAGGACGACGGAAATCCTTGGAGAGGACACGGTGCGCGGCCTCAGGTATGTGCGGGGAGGGAAGCCGCGCGATCTCGCCGTGGAGGGTGTCATCATAGAGATCGGGCGAGTGCCGAACACTGATTTCGTGAAGGGATTCCTGGAGCTCGCCCCCCAGGGGCACATCCTCATCGACTGCTGGACAAGGGCATCAGTGGAGGGAATCTTCGCGGGTGGCGACTGCGCGTCGGGGCAGGAATACCAATACGTCATCGCCGCGGGCCAGGGATGCATGGCGCTCATCAAAGCCTCGCGTTACCTCGCCAACCTGAAGGGTGAAGCGGAAGCATGAACCACGCACTGAGAACACTGGCGCTCCTTTCCCTGGGCGGACTGGCACCCCTCTCCTCCGCGCCTGAGGAAGCCCCACAGACAATCGTGGTCACTTCATTCTACCCTATCTATATCATGGCGCTGAACGTGGTGAAGGGAGTCCCGGGGGTTTCCATACAAGTTCTTATCCCCTCCTCCACCGGGTGCCTCCACGACTATACCCTCACGGTCGGGGATATGAAAAAATTGGCGAACGCGTCGCTCCTCATCACCAACGGCGCAGGCATGGAGCCCTTTGTCGAGAAGGTTGCGACACAGTACCCGAAACTCAGGGTGATCCCACTCGCGCGGGGAATCCCGCTCATCCGCGGCGACCGCGGCGCTCCGGCCAATCCGCACGTCTGGACCAGCGTGTCCAACGCGATCACGGAGGTCAACAACCTGGGGGCGACAATGGAGGAGTTTGATCCTGTGCATGCCCCGCTCTATCGCGCCAATACCTCTCGATACGTCGCGAAACTGGAGGCCCTTCGCACGCGCATGCACACGAAACTCTCCCCCTATCGCGGGCGAAAGATCGTCACGTTCCACGAGGCATTTCCCTACTTCGCGCAGGAATTCGGGCTTGTGATTGCCGCGGTGGTCGAGCGCGAGCCGGGGAGCCAGCCGAGCGCGCAAGAGCTCGCGCACACCATCGACCTCATCAAGAAGCACGGGATACGCGTCATCTTCAGCGAACCGCAATACCCGGCGTTAGCCGCAGCGGCGATCGCCCGTGAAACAGGGGCCCATGTGTACGTGCTCGATCCCGCGGTGACAGGCCCCGACGATCCGGATGCGTATCTGCACATCATGGAGGCAAACCTCGCGGTGCTTATGCACGCCCTGCGATGACATTACAGTCGCGGAGGAGCTATGGCCCAGCCACGGAGCTGCCCACACTGCTGCATCAAGATTGAGAACCTGAGCGTGGAGTTCGGCGGTGATGCGGTGGTGAAAAACGTCAACCTCCACATCAACTGTGCCGAACTCGTGGCGCTCATCGGCCCGAACGGCGCGGGGAAGACCTCGCTCCTGCGCGCGATCATCGGCGAGATCCCGTGCCGTGGAAGAATGATTTTCCAAATCGAGGGGCGTCCCCAGCCGCACCCCAGGATAGGCTACGTGCCGCAGAGGATCGGCATCGATCCGGATTCGCCGATGAGCGTGCTTGATCTCGTCGCAGCGAGCATCAGCAAGCGGCCGATCTGGCTCGGCATCGGCCGCTCCCTCCGCGTAGAAGTCGAGGTGGTCCTCGCGAGCGTGTCGGCAGAGCGCCTCGTGCACCGAAAGCTCGGCGAGCTTTCCGGAGGGGAACTGCAACGCGTACTCCTCGCCACCGCGATGGCCCCCGCGCCGAACCTGCTCCTCCTGGACGAGCCGGTGTCGAACATCGATCCGAAAGGGCTCTCGCTTTTCTATGAAACGGTGAGCGACCTCCGCCGCCGCCACGACGTCGCCGTGGTCATGGTGACCCACGATCTCGCGGGGATCGCCCCGCACGCGGACACCGTCGTCCTCATGAATCGCACTGTCCTCGCCACGGGTTCCCCCCGCGACATCCTCGCGGATACACAACTGTTGAAGATGTTCGGACCAAGCCCATGGCACGTTTCGGGATTCGCAACCATGCCGCGCGCGGGAGAAACCCCATCCAATGGCTGAACTCGCGTATCGCGTAATGGAATACTGCCTCCCCTTTGAATGGGTCCGCTATGACTTTATGAAGAACGCGCTCCTCGCGGCATGTCTGGTGACCCCCCTCTTCGCCCTCCTCGGCACCATGGTCATCAGCAACCGGATGGCGTTTTTCTCTGATGTGCTCGGTCACTCCGCCCTCACAGGGATAGCGCTCGGGGTGCTCCTCGGCCTGATGAACCCGCTCTCGGCGATGATCGCATTCGCCATCCTCATCGCGATCGCGTTCACCATTTTTAAAAACATCACCCACACCTCACCGGATACGGTGCTCGGCGTGTTCATGGCGGTGACGGTCGCGCTCGGGGTTGTTATTCTGAGCAGGGGGGGCGGTTTCGCGAAGTACACCGTATACCTCATCGGAGATATTCTCGCGGTGACCCCCGTGCAGCTCAAATCGCTCCTGCTGCTCTTCGCCATCGTCGCGTGCTACTGGATCATCGCGGGCAATGCGATGGCCCTGCTCTGTGTGAACTCTTCACTCGCGCGCAGCCGCGGCCTGCCGGTTGTCCTTATCGAAACCAGTTTCGCCGCGCTCCTGGCTGTGGTGGTTGCGTCTACAGTGCAGCTACTCGGCATCCTTATCATCAATTCTCTCCTTATACTGCCCGCGGCGGCCGCCCGAAACGTGGCGACCAGCATGCGCTCGTACACCGCGTGGGCGCTTGGAATAAGCTTGGCCTCCGGGATCACCGGGCTCATTTTCTCCTACTACTGGGGGACTGCCTCGGGGGCGACCATCGTGCTCTGCGCGGCGGCGTGGTACTGTGGCACCGCGATCTGGAGCTACGCCCGTCGGAACATCCGGCGTCACGTGAAATAATTCCCTCTCTCGAGGGCCATATCCCCTTCCCGTAGCGCATACTTCAGTGTGCGCGACATTACAGAAAGGAACAATGACATGGATAAAAAACAACAGATCATGCAGATTCTCACCCGGGACCGCGAGCAGATGGTCGCGTTTCTCCGCGACATCATCGCCCTCCCCAGCCCCAGCGGAGGAGAGAAAGAAGCGGCGGCCCGCACTGTCCAGGAAATGCAGCGCTGCGGTTTCGACAAGGCCTATACCGACGAGATAGGAAACGCGATCGGCGTGGTCGGTTCCGGGAAGCCCACGGTGCTCTTTGATGCCCACCTGGATACGGTCGGGATACACGACAGGAACCTCTGGCAGCACGATCCGTACAAAGGCGCGTACGAGGGGGGCTATGTGTACGGGCGCGGCGCGGCGGAAAACAAGGGAGCCCTCGCCGCAATCATCTATGGCGTCAAGGCGATGAATGAGGCGGGTCTGCTGCGCGGCACGGTTTATGTCACCGGCTCCGTCTTCGAGGAGGACTGTGACGGTCTCGGCCTCTGGTACGCGCTCGCGAAGACGGGACTGAAGCCGGAATGCGTGGTCGTGGGAAAATTCACCGAACTTAAAATAATGCGGGGGCAGCGCGGCCGGATGGAGATTCGCATCACTGTCCCAGGCAAATCCTGTCACGCCTCAACACCGGAGGAGGGGGTCAATCCGATCTACCGGGCGCTGCCGATCATCGAAGGCATGGAGAAGCTGAACAAAAAACTCAAAAAAGATACGTTCCTCGGCAAGGGAACAGTTGCCGTCACGCAGATCAGCGTGAAGAGCCCCGGTTTCAACAGGCTTGCGCACGAGGCGTATCTTTCCATAGATCGCCGCCTGACCGTCGGCGAGACGAAGGAGCTCGCGCTGCGGCAGCTCAGGGATCTCCCCGGAGCAGAAGAGGCGAAGATAGAGATCCTCACCTATGAGAAGCCCGCCTACACCGGCCTGGCGCAGAAGGTGGAAAAATATTTCCCCGGGTGGTCTGTTCCTGAAGATTCAAAAATCGTGAAGGCCGCAGTCGCGGCGTATGCGGAGGCGATCGGCGGGAAACCGGTCATCGACAAGTGGACCGTGAGCTCGAACGGAGTCTCCTCCTGCGGCCTCCTCGGCATACCCACCATAGGGTTCGGCCCCGGCGAAAAGCGCTACATCCACAACTACGACGACCGCATCGCCGTGGATGACATGCTGAAGGCTGCAGCATTTTACGCGCTCTTCCCCACCACGTATAAACTTCTGTTGCTGCCGTGACTTAACTGGTGCGGGAAAGTTACGCATCAATTGGTCTTTTAAGGGGCGAATATAATCATATTCTATTGTCAGGAAGGGAGTTGCATACAACGTCTTGGAGATATGACACCACGGCAGACTGACGTGAACAGGAAGGCGAAAACGGCTCTCGTTTGTGTTCGTATCTGTTTCTCGGCCAGCGCCTGAATCGAGCTGCGATCACGTCAGGGCGGGACGCATGAAGGACCGAACGCGCGAGCATCCGCGCATCCGCGCCGAAAAAGTAATGGGTCAGTTTTGCAGGGGTAACGGTAAATGATGTTCGCCACGGATTTTCACGGATAACCACACGGATGGCCGCAGATGAAGCTTTCTTTTCATCTGTGAATATCCGTCATAATCCGTCCCGCTTAGCGGGATCCGTGGCCACCCTCTATAAGTGACAAGCAATGCGAGTTCCGTTACCACAAACACCACAACCGAACGGCGGAATCCCAGCTGCCGCGCCACCATGAATCCGATACCGAAGGAAAGAATGTCGCCGAGCGAATTAAGGATCGTATCACCTTGATAGCCGATCGCGGCAGTTACTCCGCGATACCGCTCAATGATGTAGTCCATATTCTCCGCCACCTCCCACAGCGTCTCAAAGGAGACCGCGAGACAGAGCCGCCAGAGTGCCGGGACCCTCGGGATAATCAATGCAAGCAATCCACAGATTATGAATCCGTGGAGTAGATGGGTGAAGCTGTAGGGATCTAATACAAACGTCTTAAATAAAGTGACATAGTGGGCTTTTCGTGCTAATCTTAAAGCATGAAAAATCCCACATTAAATCTAACGCATTCGGAAGCAACGAAAGAAAACCTGTTAAAACTGGCCGACAAGATTCCCGGAGC